>JBDRGC010000119.1:0-37048 GCA_043818215.1 Chloroflexota bacterium
GGACGGAGAGCCGTACACTTGCACCTGCGGCAAGTGTACGGCTCTCCGTCCCTCCGAGCCTACTCAACCAGCGCTACACTCAAATTTGGAAATGGGCAAGTTAGTTGATCACCGTTCCTTAGCAAACCGCGGGTGAGAAAACGTTAGTTTGTAGTCGCGCACGAGAGTGCGCCTGGATACAACAAACATGTTACAAAGCCCAATTTTGGAGGTAACTGGTTATGAAGAAAAAAACAATCGTATTCTTGTTTCTAATTTTGATACTAACTTTAACCGCTTGCGATGCCATCGGCAATGGCAGCACCGACATTGTTGCCTCGGGGACCATCGCGGCGAAAGACGTGGGCGTCTCTCCAGAAATAGGCGGCAAAGTCGTCGAGGTTCTCGTCGCTGAGGGTGACTCGGTGGCCGCGGGAGACGTGCTCTTGCGCGTCGATGACGAGCTGCTGCAAGCCAACTACAATCAGGCCGCCGCGGCGGTCGACGCGGCCAGCGCGACCGTCGATGCAGCCAACGCTCAACTCGCCAGCGCCGAAATCCAGTCTGATCTGGTGTTGCAGGGAGCGCGCTTGCAAGATATGGAGAACCGGGCCGCAGCCTGGTTTGCCGCGCCTTCCGATGAAATCGAGCTGCCAACCTGGTACTACGAGAAAGATGAGCAAATCGCGGCTTTGGAAGTCGAAGTCGAGGCCGCCGGTGCGGACTTGGACATTCAGCTCGCCAACCTCGAAAGTGAATTGCAAGATGCCAGCAACGATGATTTCGTCGCCACAGAGACGCGTCTGGCCGAAACCCAGGCTGCCTTCGAGATTGCTGATCTCACCCTACAACAGGCGCGGGCCGCGGGCGACAATGTTTTGGAAGCCGTCGCCCAAGAGTCCCGCGACGCGGCCCTGGCAGATTTGGACGCCGCTCAGTTGGAATACGACCGCATGTTGTCCACCGCCGCTGCCAATGATGTGCTCGCAGCGCGTGCCCACGTTGCTGTGGCGCGTGCCCGCCTCGACAATGCACACGACCAACTCACCTTTCTGTTGAGCGGTGAGCAATCATTGCAAGTGGCCGCCGCGCGCGCCGGTGTCGAGCAGGCCAAAACGGCAGTCGCTCAAGCCGAGGCCAATCTTGCCCAGGCAGAGGCAGCCCTCCAAACTTTGGAAATTCAAATCGAGAAGACCGTAGTGCGCGCCCCCAATTCCGGGGTGATACTTTCCATGTCCCTTTCGGCGGGCGAACTGGTTGCCCCCGGCAGTACAGTAATGACCATCGGCCAGCTTGACGAAGTCGAACTGCTGGTATATGTCCCCGAAGATCAATACGGGCGAGTCAGTATTGGCCAGAAAGTGAGCATCACAGCCGACTCATTTCCCGGCGAGACTTTCAGTGGGCAGGTGCAATATATCGCCGACCAGGCCGAGTTCACGCCTCGCAACGTCCAAACGGCAGAGGGGCGCAAATCTACCGTTTACGCGGTCAAGATCGTTGTCCCCAACACCGATCAAGCCCTCAAGCCCGGCATGCCCGTTGATGTTGAGTTTTAGTGGCCTACCGGCAATTCCCGAAGAGCTTCGTCTCCTCTCCATTTACAGGGGAATGACCCGACAACTGGGCAGCGGATGATAGCGGATTAGCGGACACCTGCCCCTTTGGTATATGTTGCGCATGGCGGCGTCCTCTGCTAATCCGTTACGCCGCAGGCCATCCGCTGATCGGTTCCTCTGCCCGCCACCCTCCCACCACCCCTAGCCCCTCACCACGGAAATTCCCGAAGAGCCTCAACTCCTTATAATCCCATTGGCGTGTTTTTCTTCGTGGTGAGCAAAGATCGCTCGGATTCACAAAGAGTATATCGCAAAACTGTCGGGCCTCGCTCACAGCGCCATCCCCGACGCGACTATGGCTGCTATACTCAGCATGGTAACAAAGGCTCACTTTGGAAGCACTGAAATAGGACGCGGACGAGTACGGAATAACGCGGATAAAGAACCAAACAAAAAAATCTGTAATCGTCAAGAGTACCTTAAACAACATGTCATTGCGAATGGAACGCAGTGGAATGCGGCAATCTCCATCTCGCTAAGGAGGAGATTGCTTCGCCGGAAAAGCTGGCTCGCAATGACTTATGTTCAAGTTTTTGTTGACCAGTACACAAAACAAAAAAATCCGCGCTTGTACGCGTACACACCTGCACTTGCCGCAGGTGCAAGTGTCCGCGTCCCATAAAAATGGTACTTTATGCCCGTTGTCAGTAGAACAAACCCGTCCTGGACGGCGTCGGAGCAGTGATGGCCCAAATCAGCCCGGTCACCGACACTTTTTCGGTATACTTATTCACAAATCATCTCTGAAATTTGCGCGGAGTAGCGGTATAATCATGTCATCTTAATTTATGGGAACATAATGATCGTTCTATGACTGATACACCCTTAAGCTCACGCGAACAAGAGATTTTACGTCTGATGGCCACAGGGGTCAGTAATAAAGAAATCTCTCAGCAATTGTATATCAGTATCAACACGGTAAAGGTTCACTTGCGGAACATTTACGCAAAATTGGAAGTGTCTTCGCGCACCGAGGCAGCCATGTGGGCGGTTCAGAACGGACTTGTCAATACGGGTACGCCTCCCCGCACACAGGATATTAACCAGGATGAAAAGCAGGCGGATGACATCTCCGCAGATGGTCATCGTCTTCACTCAGCAAATACGATTCCCCAGCGGATGCTTCCCTGGTTTGTGGCTGGGGCTGCGATTATTTTGGTGCTTGCCGGCATCGGGATCAATCGGGCGTGGCAATCTTCGCAAGCTACGGCAACTCCCGACGCGCTGACCGCGGCTTCTGCTGTCGAGCAATCCCGTTGGCAGCAGTTGGCGGATATGCCCACCGCCCGCGCCGGTTTAGCAGCCGCAGCCTACGACAACCTGATTTACGCCATCGGTGGAGAAGGGATTGATGGCCCGGTCAATGCCAACGAGCGATACGATCCGCAGATAGACACCTGGGAGCCCCTGACCCCCAAACCGGTGCCGGTTGCCGATGTGCATGCAGGTGTGATCGGTGGGAAGATTTACGTCCCCGGGGGGCGGCTGGCCAATGGTGGCGTCACCAACATATTGGCAATCTACGACCCTCGCAGCGACGCGTGGACTGAAGGCTCCCCGCTGCCGGTGGCGTTGAGCGCTTATGCATTGGCCGCTTTTGAGGGTCGGCTTTATCTGTTTGGCGGGTGGGATGGGGAAAAGTATGTAGATTCAGTCTATGGGTATGATCCTACTTTAGATCAATGGCGCTCTCTGCCGCCGATGCCGACACCCCGCGGTTTTGCAGGCGCGGTGGCAGCCGGGGGTAAGGTTTTTGTGATTGGGGGTTTCGATGGGCAGCAAGCGCTGACCACGCACGAGGTGTTCTTCCCCGACCGCGAGGGCGGAGCCGCTCCGCTTTGGGAACAGCAGGCTGCGCCGCTGCCAGCGGCCCGGTATGCGATGGGGGTGGCCGTCGTTGCGGATGTCATTCATATTGTGGGGGGCCTTGGGGAAGTGTATGATTATATATCTGTAGCTTACTTCCCGCGAGATGACCGCTGGCAGGCCTTTGAAACGCCCCCGAATGACGTGGGGGCGCTTATTGGGATTGTGTCGGTGGGTTCTTATCTGTATGTTATTGGGGGTCAGTTGAACGGCACTCATAGCGGTCAAAACCTGGCCTATCAGGCTATTTATACTTTGGTGCTTCCCATTTTGCGGTAGGTTGGATTGCCAATCAGACCTGCATTAACCCAAAAGGGTTATGAAATTGTTTGCATTTAGAATACTCCAAACATAGACTGGTGACAGGTTAAATTATGCGAATGCCATTGTTACCCGACATTACCCGAAAGGATTATGGACGTGAATATTGAATGCGAGTATTCTTTGTTCCATTGGTGCTACTAAACTATTTGATTTACGGAGGTAAAGATATGAAAAAGACAAAAGTTCTTTCCATTTTTTTGGCGCTGGCTTTGCTGCTTGTAGCGGTGATCCCGGCAAGTGCGCAGTTGGGTGATACAGACGTGTCATCTTTTACTGTGCAAAACGTTTCCGGCGGCTCGACGGATGTAACGGTTACCTTCTACGCCGAGGATGGCACGCCCTACACCCCCACCCAATTGGACGCGGACGGCTTGATTGCCAATCCTTTCACCCTGGCTGACGGCGCCTCTCAGCAGGTTTATGTGCCGAGTATTCCAGAGGCCCAACTACCATCAGGACGCTACGCGGTGGTGATTTCTTCCACTGGTCAGGTCGTAGCACAAGCTGGCGTGGCTGGAACAGGTTCAATCCGATTTAGCGGCAGTTACATTGGTTTCTCAGCTGGAGCTAGCCCGACCTACCTGCCCTCCGTGGCCTTCAACTTTGCCAGCTGGTACAGCATGATTTCTGTCCAGAACCTGGGAACCAGTGCCGCCGATGTAGTGGTGACGATTACCTGCGCCGATGGCAATGTGGGCACGTTGACCCAGAACGGTGTTCCTGCGAACGCATCCTACACCTGGGCGTTGAAGAATACCACCCCGACAGGATTCACTGCTTCGACACAATGTGATGGCTCTGCAGAGATCACCGCCAATCAACCTATTGTGGCTGTCAACAACCAGAATAAACCCACCACCGGCGCGACCAACACCTTCGAAGGCGCTCCGACCGGCGCTGGCACGATTTACATTCCCAGCCTCTCCAATGACTTCGCCGGCTGGAATTCCGCACTGACCATCCGCAAGTTGAGCGCTGGCACGACAACGGTCACGGTGGTTTACAATGATGGTGATCCCAATGATGTTTTTGATCTGACAGATGCATCTCCATCCAAGAAATTGTACATGCCAACTGATCATGTTGCTGCGGGCCGTTTCGGTGCCACCATCACAGCCTCGGGCGGGGGCCAGTTATTGGCTGTCGTCGGCACAACGAAAGGTGGATGGTCGGGCGCTACCTCGGGTGTTCTGGATGGCTCAAGCTCCGGCGAAGTCGCTATTCCGAACGTGGCGAAGGCATACGGTGGTTGGAAGTCTGCCATCAACTGCCAGAACGTGGGTGCTACTGCAACCACTTTGCATGTTGAATATGCGGGCTATGCTGCTAATGCTTACGATACCATCACCTCACTCAACGCGGGCGATTCGGTTCAAATAGCCGTGTTCAACGAGGCTTTCTTGCCCAATACAGGATGGCAAGGTGGGGCTACAATCACGGCAAATGCCGCTGGTGCTCTGATTGCATGCACTGTGGGTAACAGCAATCCAGACAAAGCTGCTACTAACCCCGGCGACTGGACATCCCAGTACAATGCTTATAACAAATAGTAAACCCGGCTTGGCTCATTTCGGGTAAATCTAGAAGACCCCCCGGATGACCGGGGGGTCTTCACTAGTATACAGAGCAGAGAATAAGGAAATGAAAAAACAAATTTGGATGATCTGTTTCATATTCTTTTTATCCATTCTAACTGGTTGCCAATCAGCGGGTGAAGTTATTGCTACAGATCAATCTGGAGCCTCATCAACTATTGACCCCTATATCCCGCCTGCTTCTGACTCTTATCCCCTCCCGGAATCTACACCTACCAGGAAACCTTATGTCTTTAAAGCATCTGAGCTGGGAACTGTGACTATTCACGGCGAATTATTGGCCATGGATCCGAATAATCTGCCGGACCCGAATGATGCAATTTTTTTGGTATCGATACCGGACGATCAGGTTACCACGATACCATCTATTGTTGTTGGCGAAGTGCCCCAGGCTGATGTGGATGAGCGTACGTTTGAATTCGTGTTTACTAACATCGAGCCTGGTCTTTACGCAGTAATGGTGCTGACGCTCGGGAATGCTCAGATCCCTACCCGAACGGAGGACGGCAGTTTTGTCATCATCCGGGTCGAGGAAACAGATCGTGATCAAACGGTTGAGTTGGGTTATATTCGTATTCCTTGACTATTCCCCGGAGAAGGTATCCACGAACAAATTCAGAGATTCAGGCCTGAGTGCGATAGCAAAAGGGGGATTCATCAATCTGATTGGTTTATTCTTCTTTCTTATCTCTAATTTCCTATATCAGTTCATCCTTGTGCGGATATTAAGTCCGGCTGATGTAGGACTCTTTAACTTAAGTTCCACCATCGCGGGCCTGATTGGGTTGGTGGTTCTATTCGGTATTGATAGAGCCGTTGTTCGGTACGTGGCCTATTACTGGGGGAAGAAGGACCGAGAGCGCGAACTGGGTGCGGTCGTCAGTTCGGTCAGGGTTCTGTTGTTGCTGGTATTCATCGTAACGCCTTTGTTTTGGATCGAGGCGGAGAATATCGCCATCTTCATCTTCAAAAAACCGGATTTAGCCCCGGTGTTGGAGATATTTATCCTGGGTGCGCCGTTTGTGGCTTTCACCAGGTTGCTAATGGGGGTATTGCAGGGCTATAAGCAGATGAAGCCTATGGTGTTGATCGAACAAATATCCGTACCCGTTCTTCGTGTTGTGGGCGTGTCTGTCGTCATACTTGCATTCGTTCAGACGAGCAAAGTGGTTTCGATTTCATTTTTAGTGGCCTCGATAATTGGATGTGGTCTGGCGGTAATTATAGTGAGGCGCGCTTATGTAGCCCGCAAGGGAGATACAAAACCCGTTCCCATTTATTCTGAACTGTTACGGTTTTCCTGGCCGTTATTTGGGGCTTCTCTGCTCAACCGGACGAATACTTATACCGAGACCTTGATCCTAGGCGGATTGTCGTCCAGTGAACAGGTGGGTTTCTTCACGGTGAGCTTTAAGATCGCGATTACCGTCACTGTGATTTTTCAAGCCGTCAATGCGATTTTAGCCCCCTTTATTGCCGAAATTTATGCTCAGGGCGACATGAGCAAGTTGGCTTATCAGTTCAAGGCGGTCACTCGCTGGGGGTATACTTTGACACTTCCGGTCGCGCTACTGATATTTTTAGAAGCCGTGGATATTATGGCTGTGCTAAAGCCAGAGTACGTCGCCGCGACGCCCATCTTGCAGATGTTGATTTTCTCCCAGTTGGTTTATGTGGTGGCCGGCCCGGTCGCATTGATTCTGACCATGACCAAGTACATGCGGCTGAATCTGATAGATTTGCTCGCGACACTGATCCTTTCCTTTATCTTGGACTTTACCCTTATTCCCAGGTACGGAGCCTATGGGGCGGCGGTGGCAGGGGCCATATCTATAATGTTTGTAAACACATTGCGATTGATTCAGGTTTACGTGTTGTTTCGTTTTCATCCCTACAGTTGGAGTTACATCAAACCGGCTATTGCAGGGGGAGCAGCGGCTCTTGCGACGCTTGGATGCGGTTTGCTGCTCCAAGACTTTTCTCACGTGTGGCGACTGGTCAACCTCAGCCTGGTATTGTTTTCGACTTATGGTTTGGTGATCCTATTGCTAGGTCAGGACGAAGCGGATCTAGAGATTCTTGGTACGCTATTCCGTGATTTGCTGGGCGCTAAAAAATGAATTGTCGAGAAGATGGATGTGCAGATACACCCGCACATCCATCTTCTCGACCTTAAGGTATACTTGAGCCGGTTAATAATCCGAGCCTCTTTATGGAGCGTTTTTAGAGATGTTTCAGTGGTATAAGAACTACATGGGTTATGTGCGGGAGGGGTTTACCTATGCTACCTACCCTTTCCGTCCCAAATCGATCCCAGTAAAAAAATTCGTCATCTTCACAGTGGGGCGATCCGGGAGCGGCTTATTGGTTAATCTACTTCAATCTCACGCTCACGTCTATTGCGATGATGAATTATTTCAAAGGAAGTTGATATCCCCTTTACTCTATTTGAAATCAAAAGCACTACTAGCCAGGAAAGACGTGTACGGTTTCAAACTGAATACCTATCATTTTAGGATTCAAAAAACAGAGTATCCTGTCGAGTTTGTGGGTGAAATCCAGCGCGCGGGATATAAGATCATCAGTTTGAAGCGGCGCAATCTTCTGCGTCAGGCAATATCCCACATGTATGCCCTGCACAGAGATGCTTTTCACCATCGAGAATCTCAAGGGAAACAAGCCTTCGATAGATTCAACGTGGGATTAGATCAGCTTCAAGAAAAATTAGAGTTATTCGAAACCTATCGGGAATTGCGAGACCAAATCCTGGATCATTTCCCCTCGCTGCAACTGTATTACGAGGACGACCTCTTAGATTCGACCAGACACCAAGCCACCGTGGATAAAGTTTCAGACTTCTTGGGCATACTCCCTTCCCGTGTCCAAACTGATTTGCGCAAGACCACGCCCAAGGAATTGCAGAGCTTTGTCGAGAATTACGATGAAGTCAAAGCCTATCTGAGCGGAACGGTGTACGCCAAATATTTAGAAATGGGTTAGTGTGTAGTTTTTTATGTTCTTACTTGTCAGCACGCCATTGCAAATCCTGCTGGTGAACTCTGCATCAGGCCAGACATCGGTACTCCGGGCCGGCGATGGTTACTATTACGGCATCACGTACAAAGAAGGGACACTCGTGCTCTCCCACTCCGGGGGGTATTTAGGGTATTACAACGAGAGAGACGCACCCATTCATACTACGGATCACCTTATCCAGCCCCACCAGATCGAGTGGGTGGATGATAAAGTTCTGGTCGCCAACACCGGTAAAAATTGTATCTCAGTCTTCGATGAAAAAGGCCATTTATGCCGGGACGTTTACTTGAATGAGATTTGCTGGGACGATAAAAACAAAGGCCGCATGGGGAATCATTTCAATAGTGTCCACAAATCAAGCGACAGGATTTACGTGGTAGCCCACAACTACCACCGGCCCTCGGAAGTGTGGGAGTTGTCCTGGCCGGATTTAGAAGTAGTTGGTAATACCGTAAGCCGGGCAGGGTGGGCGCACAACTTCTGGGCCAATGAATGGGGTTGGGTCACCTGCAATTCCAAACAAGGCAGCCTCCAGGATGTCTCCACAGGTGAGACGATTTGGGCATCCAACGAAGAAGGAGTTATGACGAGAGGATTAGCCGTTTCGGAAGACCATATCTTCATTGGCTATTCATTGCACAACGAACGCAAAGAGCGTTACTGGAAAAATGGGGGCGTCTGGATCGTGGATCGCAAAACACTCAAAACTGTGGAGAAAATTCTCTTCCCCGGCTCTGGCGACGTTCACGAAATTCGCCTCGTCGGAGTCCCAGACGAGTGCCATAACGATCAGGTCATCCCGCTGGAGAGATTAGACAGCATCCGCAGCCTCTCTCCACTCATTGGCTGGGCATACGAACTACGTAAGACGCGCCCCTCATTTCGGCGGGACGTATTCCCCGTTTCGCAGCTTGTGAGGACCACCCAGATGTCCGTCCGGTGGCGGAAGTCTTTCCAGCGGACGGTTTCCCGGGGGGCGGCGTGACTGCTAACCAACTACAATGGGAAGATTGCACCTGTGCCTGGTGCGGATCTGCTGCCAGCGAATTGATCTTTGAAGGCCCGGACCGCTTGGAAGGCTTGCCAGGAATATTCCGCTTTGTGCGTTGTCAGCAGTGCGGCTCCTTTCGCCAAAATCCACGCTTGACCCGGGATTCATTATCGGAATACTATCCCGAAAATTACGTGGCTTATGATTACGGGGCAGACAGCGATCAAAATCCCTTACGAAAAAGGATCAAGAACCACGGCAACTGGAAGCGGCGTCGTGCCATCGAACGTTTTCAACCTGGGGGCCGCCTGATTGAAGTCGGGTGCGGGACGGGCGCTTTCTTGCGAGAATTGCTAAGTTCGGGTCACTGGGACGTGGTAGTAGGGATCGAACCCAGCGAAAAAGCAGCCTCGCACGTGCGCCAGACGTTGGACATCCCCATTCACCAGGGTGTATTTGCAGACGTAACCCTGGAGCCGGAGTCCTTTAACGCTGTCGTCCTGTGGTGTGTCGTCGAACACCTGGCCCAACCCATCCAAGACCTGCGCCGCGCCCACGCTTTGCTCAAAAAAGGCGGGTGGTTATTCTTCTCTATTCCGAATTATGAGAGTTTGGGGGCCAAAATTTTCGGTAAATATTGGGCTGGTTGGGATTTGCCTCGCCATCTCTACGTCTTTCCCCGGTCAAATCTGCTCGAAATTTTAGAATCAATTGGATTTTCCAATATCTCCACCCGGTGCATCTCCACTAGCTATCATGCCCTGGGGCACAGCCTGGATTTTTGGTCTCAAGATTGGGCCGAAAAACATCCAACCCTGAGACGATTCCTGATGAAGGCCTACTGCTCAAAGATTGCCCGCATCGGCCTCCTCCTGCCTCTGGCGATCCTGGAACGTCTCAACCTGACCACGAATAATACCTACTTTGCCCAAAAATCATCGTAAAGTAGTGGACAATAAACCTGATGCCCGCGCACAAAACCGCCATGATGTAAAGTGTATTTTGTTTCTTTTCTTGGCGTAGGCCAGGAGCCAGATATCTATTCTGTCACCGGATAAGACCCCAGCGGTTTTTGCAGCCCCTCCCGAACCCCCTCCCAAAAATGGGGTGCATAAGCCCAGTTTCTCTTCCACACAATCTCACGTAAGAACACGTACCCGATGTGAACGGGGACCGAGAGCCAGGTGGGTCTGCCGTGCCGCCGGTAAAAACGGACCCCGCTGGACGCCATCGTCTTCCAATAGAGCGGTGAAATTGGCCCCTTAGTGGAGCGGGAAACCTTGTGCCACATGCGGGCCTCCGGAGCGTACCATATCTTCAATCCGTGGGCGCGCACCCGCTCCGAAAAATCCCAATCATCGAACAAAAAGAGATAACCGGGATCAAACAGCCCCGCGAGCTCGAAGGCCCTCCGGTGAATGAGCAGCGCGCAACTGGGCGCGTACTCGATCAAGCGTGTCCTATCGGCTGTACCTTTTCTCTTGTCCGTCATTAAAATCGCCGGCGGAAAAGCCCGGTAACGTCCCCCGCTCGACCAAACCTCGTCATCGCTGCCGTAATACAAAACCTTAGGCATCACGATCCCGGTTTGCGGGTCGGCTTCGGCTACCTTCAGCAACTCTGTGAGCATATCGGGCGGCACGGCGATGTCATTGTTGAGCATCAAGATATACTCTGCTCCCGCCTCCAGCGCGTACGAAAAGCCGATATTGTACCCCGCGGGGACGCCCAGATTGCGCCCGTTCTCAATGACGTGTACGCCTGGGAACTGCTCGCGTACCTTTTCGGGTGTCTGGTCTGTAGAGCCGTTGTCCACCAGCACGATTTTTAAGATGGCCGTATCCAGCGCTGTGACGGTTTCTAAGCACTCTTTTGTATCCTCGTAGTTATTCCAGGCCAAGACGATGGCATACACACTGCCCTTCCTGACTTCGGGCTTCATTGTTGCAGGAGTCATCATTTCTTCCACCTCGTGTTCTATGCGCGACTTAATCGAAATATCCTGGATAACTTGCGTGATCGTTTCAGCCGCAGCTGCGAAGTTATCGTCCGTTTCGCGGTGTTTGAATTCAGCCGCCCGGCCTACGACGAATAGATTTTGATATTGCCCTAGATTTACCATCGCATCGTCCAAGACTTTGTCATAAGTCTCATCGTAGACGGGGTAAGAGAACTCTTCGCGGACACTCTTCGTATCCAGGATGTCATCTCGCGTCACCAGCCCTACCCGAATCAAATCGTCCACCGCTTTTCCGATCACGTCCTCGTGATCCTGGGTCACTTCGGCGCATATCACGCTCGTTGCTTCTGGAGCGTCCACCGCACTCAGGTTCTTGAATTCCGCCAGCCGGTTGATAGAGACATCCTCGTCCATAAAATAAATCCAGTGATAATTCGCCATCAAAGGCCGGTTGATGTGCAGGTAAACCGAGTCAACTTTTCGGTACTTGAGATTGAAGGTATGCCCCAGCATTCGCCCCGTAGTGGTCAGCGGCAGTGTCGAAATGACCGCCTCGATCGGCTCCCGGAATTCCTGTTCGTCTTTTTCGTAGATGATGGCGGAGATTTTGCTCCCATTTTTCTCCAGGCCGCGCACCGTGGTGCCGACCATCACGTGATCTTGAATCTCTTCGTAGAGCTTATCGGTAATCGCACCATATCCCTCACGGACGGGGTAATAAAAATACTGGAACTTGGTTTTCGTATTTTCCCGCCAGGAATCCAACGGATTAGCCAAGCGCACCTTTTGGCGCGCCCAAAGTACCGAAATCTCTTTGCCCGGAATCCCGAATAATTTTTCGGTATAGGGCCTGAAGAAAATGTCATACAGCCCTCTGCCGTATCTCATCAGGACGTAATTCTCAAACGAATCTTCGGGCAGGTTTTTGGGACGCGTAAAATACGTCCACAGCACCTTGAACCGTTCTGCGATGGGCAAGTGCGTGCCCAATTCCAGCACGTCCAGAGGGTCTCGCAGCCAATGCCCGCGGATATAAATCTTGCTGCGCCGGATGTGACGCCCCATCGGCACCAGTTTCAACAACTCGTGCAAAATGACCTCGTCCGTCGTGAACAGCCTGTGGGTAGCAAAATCGCAATAAAAGCCATTCCAGAGGAAACTCCGCGCCAGCCCGCCCACGTAAGGCTGCTTCTCGAACACTTTGAAATCCACCCCCTTCTGTTTGAGCAGCCAGCCCGCACTCAGGCCAGCCATTCCCGCTCCAAGAATTGCAACTTGTGTCATAGCTTTAAACTTTCTCTAAGTAGATATCGTTTAATGGCCGAACCAGACGATCCCAATAATAATTCTCTATCCGCGCCAACCCCCGTTGGCGGTAGGCCTCCGCCGCGGCGGGATCGTTCAGCACCTGTAGAATTGCCTCCGCCAAGGATTCCGCGTCCCCGGGGCGGACTAGCACCCCCGCGGGAGGATCGCCCATCAGATACGCGCGATCGCCCACATCGGCGGTCACAAAGGGTATCCCGCAAATCCAGCTCTCGTAGAGCTTGAGAGGAGATCGGCCTCGAGCGGCGGGATTATCGTAAATTGGATCGGTGCTGACGTCCGCCAGGGCATAGTAGAGCGGAACATCTTCCGGGGAGACGCGTCCCACAAAACGGATAGCACTCTCGATGCCTCGTTCGGTTGCCTGTGTTTTTAGGTGAATCATATCTTCCCCGCCGCCAACGATCATTAACACCGTATCTGGAATGGCTGCATGAATGTGTGCAAATGCTTCCACGAGTAGATTTACCGGATGGCTGGGCAGGCTGAGGGATCCAATATAGGCTACAACCTTTTTCTCATAGAGTTTGAGACTGGCGCGTTCGGTTTCTACACGCTTCGGATCGGGAGGAGAGAAACGTCCAGGATCGACTCCATTGGGAAGGTAAACGATCTTTTCTTTCGGGACACCCCAAGAAATCAGATTGTCGCGCATGAAGTGGGTATGCGTGGTCACCATCTTGCCATAGCGAGGGACGCGCTTTTCGAAGAACTCAATGATGTCCTTTTGCCATTGGCCGCTGAACCTGCCCGACCCAGCCTCATAGTCGTCACAATCGACAATCATTGACACATGCCGGAGTGCCTTTACCAACAGGCCAGCGATGCTGTTCATCGGGTGTGGTTTGCCAACATAAATGATATCCACAGGATATTTTAGGGCAGCCCAGCTCAATGCCCAGATCGCTCGAAGGGTGATCCAAACGAGTTGGTGTGGGCGGTAATAGCTTTTCTGATTGCCCGTTTTTATCACATGCATGGGGGCGACATAGTGTACTTCTACGCCATCCAGGTTTTGTTGCCGGGCATCCAGCGAACTAAAATCTGAGTGCAGTGCGGCGATGCGAACCTGGTGTCCCAAACGAGCTAATTCCCGTGCCAGGGGCCAGTACCTTCCCAGACCGGAGGGGCTTTCTAAATCTTGGGTGAGCAAGAAGAGGATTCTCATTACGAATCCCCACGAGTTCCCACAAGTTCTCTCAAATGCCCCGCATACCGCGCCCCATTATGTTGCAAATCGAATTGCTCTTTGAAAATACGATACCCGTTCTCCGCCAGCCGCGCTTGCAATCCTGGATCGTCCAGCAGTGTGCGGATTGCCTCCGCCAGCGCTCCACCATCTGCCCGCTCGCACAGATAAACATGCTCCCCATGCTGCAACGTCTGGCGCACAGCAGGAGAATCTCCAGTGATCACCGGCTTCCCCATCGCCAGCCCTTCATAAATTTTATTCTGCACTGTCATCAAAGATTGCGGCGTTATGCCGAAGGCGCCCAGACAAACGTCGGCTTGTGCCACGCGCCGTATCAACTGCGGTTTCTCCAGCCACTCGATGAAAGTCACGTTGCGCAGACCGTGTTCATCGGCCAGCGACCGGGCCTTAATTTGCTCGGGGCCGTTGCCGACCATCTCGAATTGGATATTTATTTCGTCAGCCAGCAGCCGCGCGGCTTCCATAATATGCTCTACTCCATGATTGGGGATGAATGTGCCGTAATAGATCACCCGGAAAATGCCATCATCGCGGGCATCCGACGGCAAGGAGTAGAAGATACGGTCATCCGCTCCGGTCGGCACAAGTTTAAATCGCTTCGCATCAACTCCGTGGATATCGTGGAACCAATTGACGTATTGCACAGTATCTTGGATCAGCATATCGGGTAAACGCAGGGCACTGCGCTCTAATTGGCGTAATGACTGGAGGGTGAAGCGGCTTTTAGCATCCAGATTGCGTTCCAAAGCAATCAAGTAAATCGACATAAACACATCCCACACCAGCGGCCTGCCCCGCAGCCAAGTCAGCACCCGCCCCAGAAACACGTCTATCTGCCCCGGATACCCTACCACCATCATGTCATATTCCCCAATCTGCCGGTATTTCCATAATAATTTGGTATATGTCCGCGCCACTCGCCACCAAAACCCGGGCCGCCGCCACCCTCCGCTGGCTGTCCGCACCCGGTCTTCCACTCCATGCCACAGGGATTCGTGGCACTCCACTACCTCCACCCCATTGCGCCGCAGACCCTCCATCATAATTTGATTGCGGGCATAATTTGCCCGGTACGTTCCAAAATAGCATACCCTCAGGGGTTTGACGCTCACCAAAAACCTCGTTTAATTACATTGATGCAAAAATCGCCTCTGATTTGACCGCAGACCGCAGACGGTTGGCGGTCTACGGTTGGCGGTCTGCCGTCCGTCGTCCGTCATCCGTCGTCCGTCCTCCGTCGTCCGTCCTCCATCGTCCGTCCTCCATCGTCCGTCGTCCCCTCACCTCTGCCCAATCGTATGCAGCAGGGCGAAGTTGGCCGGGCGCATGGCTCCGATGGGGAAGCCGGCGATCAGCACCACCTCTTGCCCCGGCTGAAGGTGTGTGGATGCAATAATGGCAGCCTCCACATGGGTCAGCATCACTTCTACCGTTTCGGCGTGGGGGACAAGGTGCGAAGTCACGCCCCACATCATCGCCATGCGCCGGTAAGTGCGCTCTTCGGGGGTGAAGGCCAGGATCGGCACCCCGGGCCGGGCTTTCGACATCATGCGTGCTGTGCGTCCGCTGGATGTGAACACGGCAATGGCAGACACATCCCGGTCGCGGGCCAGCTCGCGGGCCGCCTGTGTGATGAAGAGGGTGTCGTCGCGGGGCAGGTCTTCGCTTGGCTTTGTTTCCCCGTGGCCCCACTCGTTGATATGCTCCTCGGCTTGACAGATGATAGCGGCCATCATTTCTACAGCTTTCACGGGATACTTACCCACCGCGGTCTCGCCGGAGAGCATCACCGCGTCGCTGCCATCGAAGATCGCGTTGGCTACATCGGAAGCTTCGGCGCGGGTGGGGCGGGGGTTGTGCATCATAGATTCCAACATTTGAGTGGCGGTGATGACTGTTTTGGCGTGCCGGTTTGCCATTTGGATGATGCGCTTCTGGGCGATGGGCACGGTCTCGGGAGACATCTCCACCCCCAGGTCGCCGCGCGCCACCATCACTCCATCGGCGGCATGGATGATCTCGTGCAGGTTGTCCAGGGCTTCGGGGCGTTCCAGTTTGGCGATGATGGGCGTGTCGATACGCTCTGGGGCCAGGCAGGCGATTTCCTGCCGCAACTGGGCTATATTTAGAGCTGAGCATACGAAGGATATGGCGATTGCATCCACGCCCTGGGATAATCCAAAAGCCAGGTCTTCTTTATCTTTTTCAGTAAGCGACTGGATGGACAGGCCGACCCCGGGGAGGTTGACTCCTTTGTGGGGTTTCAGAATCCCCCCCAAGATCACCTCGGTTTCCACGGTTTCGGTTCCCACAGATTTAACCACCAATTCCAGGTTGCCGTCGTCCAGCAGAATCCGCCCCCCGGGTTTGACGCTGTGCGGCAGGTCGGGGAAATCCACCGGAATGGTTTTCGCGTCTCCAGTGATAGGTTTGACGGTCAGTGTGAGTGGCTGCCCGGCGACGAGTTCCACCTGCCCGTTGGCGATTTCCCCCGTGCGGATTTTGGGGCCTTGCAGGTCTTGCAGGATTGTGACCGGCTGCCCGAGTTGTTTGGCTGCCCGGCGGATGTGTGCGACAGATGCAGCGTGGTCGGCGTGTGCTCCGTGGGAGAAATTGATGCGGGCCACGTTCACGCCAGCCTGGATCAACTGCCGGATGGTGTTTTCGTCCTGGCTGGCAGGACCGATGGTAGCGACTATTTTTGCACGACGGTTCATAGATTCCTTATTTAGATGGGTGTTCATCTTGGGCATGAATAGAACGCGGACACTTGTACCTGCGGCAAGTGCAGGTGTGACACGGATTGGGCAGATTTGCGCGCACCTGCGGTTAAAGTGCAGGTGTCCGCGTTCTATGCCGAATTTGTTGGAGCGGTTACATTAGATATAATGCAACTCGCTCGCCTGCCGTTTCAAATCGGCGCGGAATTCGGGGTGGGTGATGTTGATGAGGGACTGCGCCCGCTGGCGGATGGTTTTGCCGTACAGGTCGGCGACGCCGTATTCGGTGACTACGTAACGCACGTGGTTGCGGGTGGTCACTACCCCAGCGCCCTGTTTGAGCATGGGCACGATGCGGCTGAACTGCTTTGCCGTGCTGGGCAAAGCGATGATTGGCACGCCGCCTTTGGAGCGCGAGGCCCCGTAGATGAAATCTAATTGCCCGCCCACGCCGCTGTAAAACTTGGGGCCGATACTGTCGGCGCAGACCTGACCGGTGAGGTCGATCTCGATAGCCGAGTTGACGGCCACCATGCGCTCATTTTGAGCGATTACAAAGGGGTCGTTGACGTATTCCGTGCGGTGAAACTCGATCAGTGGATTGTTATGCACCCATTTGTAAAGCCGCTTGGTTCCCAGGACGAACCCGACAGTGATTTTACCCATGTTGAGCGTTTTACGGGCGTTGGTCAGCACCCCGGCTTCGACCAAATCTATGACGCCATCAGAGAACAGCTCGGTGTGGACACCCAGGTCTTGCTTATCGAACAGGTATTTCAGCACCGCGTCGGGGATGGCGCCAATGCCCATTTGCATGGTGGCACCATCGGGAATTAATTCTGCAATATAACTGGCAATTGTCTCGACGATTTCGTCAGGACTATCGCCGCCCATGGTAAGCTCGGGTAGATCGTAATCGACAGGTACGATATAGTCCAGCTTGCTGACGTGGATGAAGGTGTCGCCCAGGGTGCGAGGCATCTGGTTGTTGACTTCTGCAATGATGATCTTGGCCGATTCGGCTGGACTCTTGCTCAACCCAACCTCAATGCCAAAGCTGCAAAAGCCATGCTCGTCGGGTGGGGAAAGATGCGTCATGGCTACATCCACTGGCAAGTGTCCCTCTTTGAAAAGCAGAGGAAATTCAGAGAGCAGCACGGGGGTAAAGTCGGCGCGCCCAGATTGTACGGCCTTGCGGATATTGTGGCTGACGAACATGGTGTTGACCCGCAAATGTCCTTCCATCTCCGGGCCGACATAATCTGCTGATCCAATAGTAAGCGCCTGACAAATCTCCACGTTTTCCAGTTCCGGGGCGCGATCCACCAACGCAGCCAGCACGGTTTTGGGAACGGAGCAGTTCCCGGTCAGGAAGATGCGATCTCCTGACGTAATGGCTTGGACGGCTTTCTCGGCTGTAACAACTTTGTTTTTGTATTGTTGGGTCCAGCTCATGATGTTATCTCCTCCCTTCCAACGATGCTTGCAGAGATGATTGCAGTATCTCGCCCTGATGAGTGTATATGCCACGTTGGAGAGCAGGGCTTTGTTCGAGGGCTTTTTCCAGCCCCACTTCGGCGATAAGTTGGATGAAAGGCCAGGAGGCGTTGTTCAGCGCGTGGGTGGCGGTGCGCCCGAGTACGCCGGTCATATTGGGTACACAATAATGAATGACGCCTTCTTCGATGTAGGTTGGGTTGCTGTGCGTGGTTGGTCGGCTGGTTTCGATGCAGCCTCCCTGGTCGATCGAGAGGTCGATGATCACGGAGCGGGGACGCATGGATGCGACCATTTCACGCGATACTATCACAGGAGTTCTTTCGCCAGGAATTAGTACGGCTCCAACAAGAACATCGGCAAAGCGGCAGACTTTCTCGATATTGAAGGCATGAGAAACCATAGTCACAACCCGCCCCTGGAAATAGTGATCCAATTCGCGGAGACGCTCCAAACTGTGGTCGAACACGTAAACTGTGGCGCCTAATCCCATAAAGTTGCGGGCGGCAGCTTGCCCTGCTGTACCACCGCCTAAAATTGCGACCTCCGCGGGGGAAACCCCGGGGACCCCTCCTAGCAGAATCCCCTTGCCCCCGTAGTTGTTTTGAGTCAGGGTGGCGGCTACCTGGGGAACCATGCGGCCACCCAGTTGGCTGAGCGGGATCAAAACCGGCAATTCCCCATCGTCATTTTGGATGATCTCGTACCCGATAGCAGTGATACGTTTTCCGAGCAGGGCTGTAGCTTTGTCAGCGCGTCCAGCCGCCAGGTGCAGGAAGCCCATGATGATCGAGTCCTCCCGCATCCACTCGAATTCTGGGATGGTTGGGCGAGCAACTTTGAGCAGCAGGTCGGCCCGCCCGTAGGCTTCTTCGCCGCTGTAGACGATCTGCCCTCCGGCTTGTTGGTAATCGTAGTCACTGAATCCGCTGCCCACGCCAGCCTCGTGTTCGATGTAGCAGGTGTGGTCGGATTTGGTCAGCAGCCGGACGCCAGCTGGAGTCAAACCGACCCGGTATTCCGAATCGCGGCGTTCTTTGGGGATGCAAATGTTCATGGGATGCCTCGTGAGTTATTTGGTATGTTGGTAAATTGGTATGTTGGTATATTGGTAGGTTGGTAGGTTGGTAGGTTGGTTGGTAGTTTGGTAGGTTGGTAGGTTGGTGGTTTGGTAGGTTGGTAGGTTGGTGGCTGCATTAATTCAGCGAATCAACCACTGTCCCACTGTCCCAATATACCAATTTGCGTATCCTCTCCATATTGTAGGGCAAAAACCATTGTAGTCGGGGTTTCCATACCCCGTGCAAGCGAGATATGGAAATCTCGGCTACATGCTCCCTTACTTTTGGAGAGGATACCAATTTACCGATATACCAATATACCAATATACCAGTTACCAATTTACCAATGCACTACTCAACCAATTTTACCAAAATCGCTTTCTGTGCGTGCAAGCGGTTATGAGCCTGCGGGAACAACCGGGAGTGCAGGCCATCGGCTACTTCGTCGGTGATCTCTTCGCCCCGGTGAGCTGGCAGACAGTGCATCACGATAACATGGGGTTTGGCTTCTGATACCAGCCTATCGTTGACTTGATAAGGCGGGAAAACCTGTTGGCGCTTTTTGCTCTCTTCTTCTTGTCCCATGCTGGTCCAGGTGTCGGTGTAAATCACGTCGGCGTCTTTGACCGCTTCGTGGGGATCGTGCAGCAGGGAGATAGTGCTGCCGCTCTCGTCAGCGAATTGACGCCCAAGTTCGATTGCATCGGAGCGCATATCGTAGCCTTCGGGGTTGGCAATGGTGAAGTTGGCTCCCAGTTTGGCGCATACCTGCATCAGGGAAACAGCCACGTTATTGCCGTCGCCAACGTAAGTGACGTTCAATCCCTTCAGATTGCCGAACTCTTCCTGGATGGTAAGCGCATCGGCCAGGGCCTGGCAGGGGTGATTGTAATCGCTCAAGCCATTGATCACCGGGATGTTGGCCCATTCAGCCAGCTCTTCGACGTGCGCGTGGGCGAAGACGCGGGCCATGATTACGTCCACGTAGCCGGAGACGACCCGGGCCACGTCGGCGACAGATTCGCGCTTGCCCAAACCTATCTCGGCAGGGGAGAGATATAGAGCATCTCCACCCAGGTGGCGCATGGCCATATCGAATGAGACGCGTGTGCGCAGGCTGGGCTTTTGGAAGATCATCGCCAGGACTTTGTTTTTCAAGATGGGCTTGTTGCCTCCCGCCTTCCACTCGTCTTTGAGTTGTATAGCTAAATCGAGTAATCCTTGTAATGCGTCAGCAGAATAATCACTAATACTTAGAAAATCTTTCATTAGATTGGTCTCCTATGAGTAACTATGTTATTACCATTATAATATGATGGTGGAAATGCAGCGTATTGGGGATATCACTTGCCAGACGTTTTGGCTCCGACTGCTGCTTGATTAAAATCGAATCTGGTAAATCTCGCCGCGTACCAACTTGGCGGAATCAGGGCCGGTTCACGCGGGGGCAAATGGCTTTTATTCGCCCATTGATTGTCTACTCAACCTTCTTTTTTCTCCAACCAACGTTTGAATGACCGCTGGCTTTCTCCAGATGCTCTCCCTGGTATTAGATTCTCGGCACTTATATCTTCATCCAGGTCGGGCCAGTGGATACCTTCTCCCCGCCCTATCAATCGCCAGTTATTGCGCTCCTTTAAGGTTGCATACAATAACCGCAGGTACCATCCAATAGGCACAGAAACTGTCCGCCCATCTGTCAAATCAACTGTTATGGTGTCGTCAGTGACTATTGCCCATTTTGTTTTGGCAAGTTGAATGTCAATCGCTAAAGTACTCATACCATTTATCCAAAAAACGTTCTTGATTCTCTTCTACGAGTTTCCGAATGCTATTTATTTCCTTCCTGCTGAAACCGCCACTTTATTGCAGCCGAACCGGCTCAAGCCAAAACTTGGCAGTATTTTCGTCCCTTTCAATATGGACATGGGGTGACTCAGTACGGTCTCCTGAGTAAAAGAAAAAGCGATATGGGCCTGAGATTAATATCGCAGGTGACTTAGGTAGCCTATATTCGAAAGGATGACGATTTTCAGGAAAATAACAACCATTATTGTATCATGCGATTGAATGTTGGATTATCTCATTACGTCAGGGTAACTACTCAGCCAGTCCCTGCCCCCCAAATTCTGGGGGAAACCCATATTACTCAGCCCAATTTTGGAGAGAACCCATATCGCTCTCCCCAGGATTGGAGGGCAGGGGGATGCTTTTGGTACTTCGTCACGCTTCATCTTTGTGCCTCTTGCACACATACCAAAAACGCCCGCATGACTCCCTCGGGTTCTGTGTCGGTTAGGGCTAAAATTGGTTGACGTAAAACGTTTTGCAGGTCGGAGCCTACATTAACTGGGCGTACAGCATCGTTCAGCCAGGATTTCGGCAAATACCCGATGGCACGTTTATCATTGGCTACGGCCTCCAACATCGCGGCCGGGTCGGGCGCCAGGAATGCGTAGGGGCTGGTCCGCGCATTGAGCACAGCAGCGTCGAATATTTGGCGGAGTTCGCTCCCCGGTGAGTATGTCCATATTTGGTATGGCGTGGGAGAGGCGGTGTAAATATCGTGGAGTTTGGCAATATCCCAATTGTCGAACTTGGTCTCGGGGTGGGCGATGATTAGTATTTCTTCCCATCCCAGCAGGGCAGCGGAGCCTGGAATCCCCTCGGGGGGGGCACCAACCCGCAGGATCAAGTCGGCAGCTCCCACTTCCAGGGATGTTTCTGGCTTTTCTTCGAGGATCAGGGCAATTTCAGGATTCGCCGTTGCGCACTTGTGCAGAATATCATGCCACGGGCGCAGAGTTGGGGTGATTGCCACGGTGATGAGTTGCGGTGTTGGGAGGGGAGTCGCCGTAGCGATAGGCGTACAAGCTGTCACGAGAAGCAGCCCCAGGGTCAGCAGGTGGATACGCATAGCCTATCTCGGATTTGTAGTTAACTGCTCAACCCATGTCCAGGGCGACTGGAAGTCGCAGCAACAAAATGCGCGAAGTCCACCTTCGTGGAGTGTTAGCCGACGCAGGTCGGCTTCGTGACCTTCGTTGGTGTAGTTTTCGCGAAGCATACTCGACGGGGGGCCAACTGCCGAACCTGAGCAGGCTGAGTAGTTACGTTTGGATTGCAATGATAAGTAAATTGATAACCGCGAATATCGTGCAGTAAATCGCGAAGATATACAAAGGGCGTTGAGTCAGGAATTTTATTAACCAGCGGATAGACAGATACCCGACTATTGCGGCGGTGATGAAGCCCGCCAAATAGGTGGGAAGCAGTGTAAAGGCGTGTGGAAGCTGGGCGAGTCTGAGGGTGGCGATCAGACCGGCTGCCAGCATAATTGGGATGGACATGAGAAACGAGAAGCGCGCTGCCGTTGGCCGATTTAGATCCTTCAACATGCCTCCCGTGATGGTCGCCCCGGAACGAGAGATGCCGGGAAAGAGCGCCAGAATCTGGAAGCAGCCAATCCACAGAGCATCTTTCCAGGATATATCTTCTGAACTCCGGCTGCGTTTGCCGGCGCGCTCGGCGATAAGTAGCAGGCCGGCTGTTCCCAAGAGGAATAACGATGTGGCTTTTGGGCTGTCGAAAGCGCGCTCGAAGGTTTCGCTGAACACCAATCCTGCCAGACCGGCTGGGATAGTAGCCAGGATTATGTACAACCCCATCTTTGCCTGTGGATCAGCAAAAGGCCGCTTGTGCCGGATACCATGCCCGGTGGCTCGAAGTATGTCTATCAGATCATTCCAGTAGTATGCAAACACCGCGATCAGAGTGGCTACTTGCACTAGCACATCGAAAACGAAGGCGTCTTGAGCGGGGATCTCCCAGCCCAGCAGATGAGGCATGAGAACCAGGTGAGCAGAACTGGAGATGGGGAGAAATTCGGTGGCCCCCTGGATGATGCCGAGAATGATGGATTGGATTAGGGTCATTGGGGATTAGAGATTGGAGATTGGAGATTGGAGATTGGAGATTGGAGATTGGGGATTGGAGATTGGAGATTGGAGATTGGAGATTGGAAAATCGTGCCAGAGTAGTATACCGCGATTTTATGGTTTTCTTTTGGTTGTGCTGCCACTCGCTGATATGCTGGCTCGCGTTGTCCCAGACCTTCCAGGTTTCCGAAAACCTGGAAGGTCTTAGATTCGCCGACTCGCTGACTCGCCACCCGCCATCCGCCATCCGCCATCCGCCACTCGCCATCCGCCACTCGCCACTCGCCATCCGCCACTCGCCATCCGCTATTCGCTATCCGCCACCCGCCACCCGCCGAGGTTCATGAACCCACCAGCGCAGCATGATAAGACCGGCGATGCTGAATGCAAACGATATGAGAAACAACGCCTGATAGCCGGCGGTGTCAGCCAGCCAGCCACCGATCATGGGAGTGAATATTGCAATCGATCCGACGATGGTGTTAGTCAGGCCGATATAAGTTGGGCGCACTTCAGGTTTGCTGAACTCGAACATGATCATGATCCCGGAGAGTATGAATCCCGCTGAGCTGATGCCAATCAGGGCAAAGACGATGTGGAACCAGGCGGGAGCGGGGGCCAGGTACGCCAGCCCGATGCCCAATGCGCCTGCCAGCGTGCTGAGTTCGAGCACCAGTTTGTGCCCCTTGCGGTCAGCCAGCCAGCCAAATACTAGATTGCTCAACGCCTGACCAATGAGCATACTGACGGTGAAAGCACCGGCCTGACTGTCGGGTAGCTGCCATTGCTTCACCGCGTAAACCGCTAGAAATCCGATTGACATCCCGCCCATTGTGATAACGATCTGGCTGAACAGGTAGCGCCGGAAGTTCAAGTCTGTTCGCAGAATGGCCGGCAGTCGCTGCCAGTACTCCCGCTGGGATACCTCAGGTTCCGGGCTGACCTGGGCGGGTTCGCGGGTCATCGCCAGGAAGACCCAGGAAACGAGAATGAAGATCGCCGCTGCCGCGAAGCAGATCATATAGCTGTAAGGGAATTCATAAGTGGAGAGTGCCCAGGCCGCGGCGGCAGCACCCAATACGCCGGTCGCTGTGCCGCTGAAGTTGGTGATGCCGAAGAACTTGCCGCGTGTAGCGAGGGGAAATACCTTGGCGATCATATCTTGCCAGGCAACGGCGACGGCCCCCGCTCCGATGTTGAACCAGGCGTAAACTATGAAAAAGACGATCAGCGCCAACTCCGGGGAGCTGGTAGCCAGCCAGGCCCCGGGAACCAGCAGCAGCACAGGTATCCGTTCGCTGAAAAATCCGAAGCGTACCGCGATCACTTTCTTGACTGGCAATCGCTGCACCCAGTTGGCGGTGAAGAGTTGGGGCAGCAGCCAGCCCGCCGACGCGATGGTCGCCAGCAGTCCGATAGCCAAGGTGCTGTCAGTCAGTCGGCTGACGTACAGCGGCAAGATGGTTCGCCCCGCTATAAAGCTGGCCCCAAACCAGAAAAAGGTGCCATCCAGCAGGTTGACGGTAAAATTGTGTTTGTAATTGCGCTCGACTTCTGCCTCGAAGTCGGTTGTTGATGATGTCATCATTGCTCCGTTTGTCAGGGATCAGGGATTAGGGATCAGGAATCAGGAATTAGGAAGCATGATGCTCAATCCATGTTCCCGCCAATTTTACCGCGAAGTGCATAAAGAGCGCAGAGTTTTTGCTTTGTTTTCCTCCGCGTTCATCCGCACTCGTCCGCGTCCCATTGAATTTGGTTGTGACTGGAGACCGTGCCATGATATTACTGCCAAACACTTACTTCATGCGCGCAATATTTTTTACCGTAGTACCCCTTCGGGTATGCTTAGGAATGAGAATTAAATAACTTGCGCGTTTGTATCCTAACGCGAGCGCCGGTTGAGTAGCGGAGGCACATGCTTTTCGTGCCGTAGCGTACACCTGCACTTGACGCAGGTACAAGTGTCGAAACCCAGCGGATTACGGTCACTTAGCCCATTTTCAACCCCGCTTGGTTTCGATAAGGCTCTCCGTACCTACGAGCCTACTCAACCGGCGCTTCGCCCAAATTCGGAAATGTGTAAGTTATTTAATCCCCGTTCCTTAATAGAGTTCCCCGGCAAGGTTTGAGCACTTTGCGAGAAAAATTACCATAAACTGTCATCGCGAGCCGACGCTTTCCGGCGAAGCGATCTCCCTCTTGCCAAGTATGAGATTGCTTCAGCGGTAAAGCTGCTTCGCAATGACAACCGTGAAGTTCGGTTGCGTCTGCCCTGCGCCACGAACTGCAACCTGCAAACATGCAGACATCCAAACCCACAAACCCACAAACCCACAAACCCGCAAACCCGCAAACTCGCAAACTCGCAAACACTTTATAGGAGATGAAATATGAAAAACACCTACGGACACCCGCTTTTGCTGACCCCCAAACAACTCCAGGTTGAACTTCTCCGCTGCGAATACTGTGAGGAGCAGCCTTGCACAATGGCTTGTCCTGCCCACGTCTCGCCCTTCGACTTTATCATGGCGGCGCGAGAGGGAAATCCCTCCGACATCAAACGTGCCGCTGCCGAGATAATGAGCCAAAACCCTCTTGGCGGGATATGCGGCATGGTCTGTCCCGATACATATTGCATGGATGCTTGCTCGCATAAACTCTTCGATGGCCCTATCGACATCCCGCGGGTTCAAGCAACCATTGTCGAGATGGCCCAGGAACTCGGCGGAATCCCGGAATTTTCGATTCCAGACTCCAACGGAAAGAAAGTTGCCCTCGTTGGCAGCGGCCCGGCTGGGCTTGCGGCCGCGGGGTCTCTGGCGCAAATGGGATACGCGGTCGATATCTTCGAGGCCCGCGATCAACTCGGTGGGATGATGGCGTTGATTCCCGATCATCATCTTGACAAGAAGGCGATGGAGACGGATATCGATTTCGTTTTATCGCTGGGCGACATCATGCCGCAGACGGGAACGAAGGTTGAGAACCCCGCGGAGTTGCTCGACCAGGGCTATGACGCGGTCTGTGTTACCGCGGGCCTGTGGAAGCCGATCCAACTCGGCATCGAAAACGAAGATTTGGCTATCCAAATGATCGATCTTCTCTCGAACCCGGATGCGTATAACTTCGATGGACGCGTGGCCGTCATCGGCGGGGGGGCTACCGCAATAGACTGTGCTACCACTGCCAGGATGCGCGGTGCCAAACACGTCGAACTCTTCATGCTTGAGAAGGTTTCCGAAATGCCGCTCACAGCCGCAGACCGGCAGGAATTGTTCGACTATGACATCGAGGTCAACGGACGTGTGCGCGTGCGTAGCATCAAGAAAGGCAAGCACGGCATCACTGGCCTCAAGACCATCAAGGTGCAACTCCCCGACGGTGAGCCTTTCTCCCCTGTCAATGTCCAAGATATGAGCAAGACCAAGTCAGTTCGCAAGGATATCGACACCGTAATCGTAGCTATTGGAATGCGTTCATATCTGGCGACCGATCAGGCCGAAGGTGTATTCTACGCTGGTGATATGGCAACCGGCCCGACGAGTGTGGTCGAGGCAGTCGCCTCTGGCAAGAATACGGCCCTCGAGATCGACGCTTACCTGCAAAGCAACCCGAAACCCGTAATCGAAAAAGCCACCAAGTCAACTTTTACCCTGCCAGGCTACAACCCCGTGCCCGTCTCGCTGGCGACCGATTTCTTTGGCCGGACGATTCGCTCGCCTTACCTGCTCTCGGCTGCTCCCCCCTCGGACGGGCTTGAGCAGATGACCAAAGCCTACGAGGCTGGCTGGGCCGGCGGCGTGATGAAGACCGCTTTCGACAATCTCCCCATCCACATTCCTTCCGAGTATATGTTCACCTTTGGGGATTACACCTACGCCAACTGCGATAACGTTTCCGGGCATACACTCGATCGCGTCTGCCGGGAAATCGAGCAATTGGTGAAGGATTGGCCCGACCGCCTCACTATGGCCTCGACGGGAGGCCCCGTGACCGGTCACGACGCAGCCGACGCGGCTGTGTGGCAGTCGAACACTAAGAAACTCGAAGCCGCCGGTGCCATGGGGGTCGAGTATTCTCTATCTTGCCCGCAGGGCGGTGACGGAACCGAGGGCGACATCGTATCTCAGAATGCGGCTCTCACTGCCAAGATCATCGACTGGATCATGGCGGTTGGAGACCCCGATATTCCCAAGCTTTTCAAGTTGACCGCCGCGGTGACGTCCATTGTGCCCGTCCTGCGGGCCATCCGTGAGGTGCTCGACCGTTATCCCGATGCGAAGGCTGGTGTCACCCTCGCCAACACTTTCCCCACGCTCGCATTCCGGGCGGCGGGAGGAAATCGCGTGTGGGAGGAGGGCGTCGTCGTGGGCATGAGTGGCGAAGGTGTGGCGCCCATCTCGTACCTGACTTTGGCGAACGCGGTGCCAGAAGGCGTGGTGATCTCAGGCAACGGCGGCCCAATGGATTACAAGGCTGCCATGAATTTCCTGGCACTGGGCGTCAAGACCGTTCAGTTCTGCACCATCGCCATGAAGCACGGTTACGGGATCATCAAAGAACTCGAATCTGGCAGCGCCTTTCTCATGCAGGAACGCGGGATCAAGTCCATCGCAGAGTTGATCGGGATCACCCGTCCCAATGCGATCACCGACTTCATGGATTTGTCCCCGGTGAAGAAGGTTTCCAGCTTCGACCACGATTTGTGCGTCTCGTGCGGCAACTGCACCCGCTGCCCCTATTTCGCCATCCAGCTTGACGATAACGGGCTGCCCTCGTCCGACCCAGCCTTGTGCATCGGCTGCTCGATCTGTGCGCTAAAATGTTTCGTGGGCGCCATAATCATGCGAGAACGGACTCCTGAAGAACATGAAATGTTGCAGGAGGGGTAACGAGTCGGCGAGTCGGCGAATCAGCGAATCAGAGCGCTAACCGACCAACGAACCAATGTACCAATTACCAATATACCAATATACCAATATACCGATATACCAATTCCCAATATACCAACCAACAGGAGTATTCAATGAGTATTCGATTTGAAAATGGCATTGTTGCCACGCTGGGCAAAAACAATCAAGTATTGTGGAACAGTACTGTCGTTACCGATGGTGAACTCATTGCCGCGGTCGGCGATGCGGCTGAAATGGCAGCCCGATTTCCCGACGCCGAAGTCGTTGACTGCGCCGGCAAAATCATCCTGCCCGGCTTTATCAACACTCACCATCACTTCTACTCCACTATGGCGCGCGGTATGGCTCCTCCGGGGGAACCAGCCTCCAATTTTGTCGAAATCCTCGAGCGGCTGTGGTGGAAACTCGACATGGCCCTCTCCGAGGAGGACATTGCCCTTTCAGCCCAAATCCCGCTCATCGAGTGTATCCGTAACGGCACGACCACGGTCATTGACCACCATGCCTCGCCCTCCTTCCGTGACGGCTCGTTGGACATCATCGAGGACGCGGTTCGGGAAGCTGGTCTGCGGGCCTCGCTGTGTTACGAAGTTTCGGATCGCAACGTGGCCGGGGCCGGTATCGCCGAGAACGAGCGTTTCATCAAAAAGGTTGGCAAGGGTGACGGCCAGATCGCGGCCTTGATGGGCCTGCATGCCTCCTTTACGGTGTCCGATGAAACGGTCGAGAAATGCGTCGGGATCGCCGATGACGCTGGCGTGGGCTGTCATATCCACGTGGCCGAGGATGCTGCCGACCGGGATGATTCGCTGGCTAAGTACGGGGTTCCCACGGTCAACCGGCTGCATGATCTGGGTGTCACTGGCAAACAGTCGATCTTCGTCCACTGCGTCCACATTGACGAAACCGAGATGGACATTCTGGCCGACACGGATACCATCGTTGTCCACAACCCCGAATCGAATATGAATAATGCGGTCGGCGTCACCCAGGTGCTAAAATTGCTGGCAAAGGGTGTGTTGGTCGGATTGGGAACTGATGGCATGGCTTCGGACATGCTTTCCCAGATGCGCTGCGCTTATTTGCTGCACCGCCTCAACAACCTGGATCCGCGCGTGGCCTTTTTGGAAGCACCCCAATTGCTACTGCAAAACAACGCCGAAATCGCCGCACGCCAGTTTGGCATACGCCTGGGCGAGATCGCTGTCGGTCTTCCGGCTGACCTTGCCATTATGGACTATCTTCCCCCCACGCCACTCAGCGAGGCTAATTTCTTGGGACACTTCATCTTTGGCCTGACAGATGCCACGGTTGACACCACGGTCTGCAAGGGCAAAATCCTGATGAAAAACAAGCAGATACTCTCCCTCGACGAAGCCCGCATTGCGGCGCGTTCGCGCGAACTTGCCCCGGAGATGTGGGGGCGGTTGTAAGTATCTGTAGCGTAGGGAATATGGTTGGTTGACAAATCTTTTTCGGACACGGATTCAACGGATTTCACGGATGGAAAATCATGAAAATCCGTTGAATCCGTGAAATCCGTGTACAATGTCTGCTCCTAATTAGGAAACAAGAGAGTCTTGTCAATCAATCAGGTAGGGAATTTGATTCTTCAGTAAAGGTTGCCATGATGATGGTATCAGACGCCAGAATAAAAGGGATCGTTGAGAGCATTATTGCCAATTTTTCCCCTCAAAAAATTATCTTGTTTGGTTCTTATGCCTATGGCCAGCCAAATCGAGATAGTGATGTGGATTTGTTGGTAGTTATGCCAACCACAGAACGCCCCCTGCGCAAAGCAGCCGAAATTGCGGCTGCGATAGAACATCCCTTTCCCATAGACCTTTTAGTGCGAACGCCCGAGGATGTAACCACCTGCTTCGAACGCGGTGACACGTTCATTCGCGAAGTGCTTACACAAGGACTTGTGCTCTATGAAGCCTGAAACTGCGGAATGGGTGCGTAAGGCCGAGGGCGATTATCAGGTCGCTCAACGAGAAATGCAAGCCGAGCAATCGGTGTTCGAGGCAGTTTGTTTTCATGCTCAGGAATAAGAATTAAATAACTTGCCCATTTCCAAATTTAAGTGTAGCGCCGGTTGAGTAGGCTCGGAGGAACGGAGAGCCGTATCGAAACCCAGCGGGGCGGGGAAATGAGCTAATTTGACTTAATCCGCTGGGTTTCGATACGCTACGGCACGAAAACCATGTGCCTCCACTACTCAACCGGCGCTCTCGTTATGATACAAACGCGCAAGTTAATTAGTTCTCGTTCCTCAACAGATCGGGAAGATGCCGAAGAGTCGATCCAAACAATGGAAACTGTGTACTCGTTAATGCGCTGGCGGATAGGATCACCATCTGTTCGAAGTGAGAGTGACACGGACAAGTGACAAAAGTTCATCGAGTGGAACTATGTTCAAACAACCAAACTCTCGCCAATGCTTCGTCTGTGGTCTGGAAAATCCTGTTGGGCTAAAATTGGCCTTTTACGAGACTGCCCCCGGGGAGGTGACTGTCAACTACATAGTTCCTGATCACTTCCAGGGTTATCCCGACGTGGTGCATGGAGGCATCGTTGCATCTCTTGTGGACGAAGTTTTGGGGAGGGTCCATATAGGCTGCGATCCTGAGAATGCCCGCTTCATGTATACGGCTCGTTTGAGCATTCAATATCGCAAGCCTGTACCGGTTGGTAAACCGATTAAGATCGTCGGGCATGCTGTTAAAACGAAACGGCACACGGCCACCTCTACGGCTGAGATCTATGGCCCGGATGATGAACTATTGGTCGAAGCGGAAGCATTGTTGGTTGATGTGCCGCCCGAAAAGCTAAAAAATGTTGATATGGATGCTTTGGGTTGGAAGGTGTACCCGGATGAGAAAGTGTCGGATAGCCAGGATACACTAAACAAGTAGGACAAAACATACCAGAATGGAGCAGCCTATGATTATCGAATATCATCGCCCGGAAACGCTGGATGAGGCCCTGAAATTGCTGGCCCGCTCTGACCCGGTCACTGTGCCGCTTGGGGGCGGAACGGTTCTCAATCAACCCTCGGATACCCCCGTCGCAGTGGTGGATTTGCAAGCGTTGGGATTGGATGCTGTTGAATCGGGCGAGCGGACGCTGGAAATTGGGGCAACTGTCACTTTACAGTCTTTGCTCAAAGTTCCAGAGATACCCCCAGCTTTAATTGAAGCCATCCGCCACGAAGCGACCTACAACCTGCGCCAAATGGCTACCGTTGCTGGAACCCTGGTGGCTGCCGATGGCCGCTCTCCTTTTGCCACCGCCATGTTAGCCCTCGATGCCCAGGCGTTTGTAGTCAGGCACGAGAGTGCCGTGAGTGCTGCCGAACAAATCTCCCTCGGTGATCTGCTTCCCCTCCGAGAAGAAAAGCTGCCCAAGCGATTGATCACCCAAATCACTATCCCCGCCAACATCAAACTGGCATACCAATACGTTGCCCGCACCCCCGCCGATTTACCTATCGTCTGCGCAGCCGTGGCTCAATGGCCCTCCGGGCGGACGCGGGTCGCCCTCGGCGGCTACGGCAGCGTTCCGCTGATGGCAATGGACGGCCCCGAACCCGCCGGTGCGGAGATAGCCGCCCGTGACGCCTACAGCGAAGCCGGCGACCAGTGGGCCAGCGCCGGGTATCGCAGCGACGTGGCCGCCATTTTGACGAAGCGGTGCTTGCAGGAGATTGCTGGATGAAGTTTGTGCGCTCCTCGGCGACTGTAAGTCGCAGCAACAGGAGCACGAAGCCTGCCTGCGCAGGCTGGCAGTCGGCGTAGGCCGACTTTGTGCATTTCGTTGCTGCGACTTACAGTCGCCGGATAGCTTGGATATAACACCGATTATGCAATGAACCTCTTCAAAAAAAATTTCAAACTCACCCTTGGGCTTGCCACTGGATACGCCCTTGCGCTACTCACCTGGGTTTTCTGGCAGCTTGCCAAAGCTGATCCACGTTTCACTTTGCTGGTTCCTCAAAACAGAGCTACTAAAGGCATAACATCTGCCATAGGAAAAACAGGTGCAGGTTATATTGTGCAACACGTCATCGAAGACGGCATCGAGCGCATCAGCTATATTCCCACCACACGCCGCTTCGAGACACCACTGCTCATGCAGCACGGTATGTTCCACGGAGCCTGGTGCTGGCAACCCTGGCAGGAAATTCTCGCCCAATGGGGCTGGGAGAGCCACGCCATCAGCCTGCCGGGACATGGCAAATCGCCGCCGCAAAGGCCGATCCACAAATGCACGTTGGATTACTATCTGGGCTTTCTGCGAGATGAGGTCAAAAAGCTTCCCCGCAAACCAATATTGATGGGTCACAGCATGGGCGGCGCGCTGACCCAATGGTATCTCAAATATGTTGGTCAATTGCCTGCCGCAGTCTTCGTTTCTTCGTGGGTAGCAGATAGCGCATTGTTGGATGGAACCTGGCTGCTCCTTAAGCAAGACCCTGCCATTGCACTATTGATGATGGCGAGTTGGGATTCGTCATCATGGATACGGACGCCCCAAAGGGCCGCTGAGATATTCCTCGGCCCCAAAGCAGTAGTCACGCCCGAGGAATTGCACGCCCGCTTGGGGCCAGAATCAGCCCTGGTCCTCTTTCAGCACAATCCTCCTTTTTGGTCGCCTCCCACAAATGTCCAGACGCCCTCCCTCTGGTTGGCAGGCGAACTGGATGCCGTGGTCAGTGTTCCGGGGCTGCGAAAATCGGCCCGGCGATTTGGCGGTGACTTCACCGTTATCCCCGAGGCGGGGCACAACCTGATGATGGAATACAACCGCCACCAAACGGCGGAAACGATTCACGACTGGTTGGTTTCGCAAGAAATAGATTGAATGCAGGAACACGGTTCCTTCAAGGAACCGTGTTCCTGCATGTAGAAAGATCAGGAGCAAGCGATGATTATTCAACTCACCATCAACGGAACTGATCACCAAATCGAAGCCGCCCCTGGCGACACGCTCTTCAAGGTTCTGCGCTCGCGGGGTTATTTTGGCGTCAAATTTGGCAGCGAGAAAGGCGAGACCGGCGCCGATACGGTGATGCTTGACGGGATGCCCGTCAACGCTGGCGTCATGCTGGCAGCCCAGGCCGAGGGGCATAAAATCGCCACCATCGAGGCCCTCGGCGAGCACCCCGAGCAGGGCTGGAAGCGCAGTACCGGGCTGCATCCCATCCAGCAGGCCTTCATCGAAACTGGCGCAATCCAGTGCGGCTACTGCAGTCCCGGCCAAATCCTGGCCGCCAAAGAACTCCTCGACCGCCAGCCCAACCCCACTGAGGCCGAAGTCCGGGATGCTCTTTCGGGCGTGCTGTGCCGCTGTACGGGATATCTGAAACCCGTGCAGGCCGTGCTGCGGGCGGCGGCGGTGATGCGGGGTGAGAGACCAGATTGGGAATCGGGAGATTGGGAATTGGTAAATTGGGAATCGGGGACTGACCAGTTTACCAATTTACCAACCACCAATCTACCAACCCCCAATCTACCGGCTACCCAGGTACGAGTCATTCCAAAGATTATTGTCGCTCCTAAAACATCTCCCTACCAGCACGTGGGCAAACCCGAGCCTAAAGTGGACGCAGTCAAGTTGGCCCAGGGCAAACCAGCCTTCGCGGCTGACATAGAGATGCGCGGCATGTTGATTGCTAAAGTATTGCACAGTCCCCACGCTCACGCCCGCATCACGCATATCGATGCCAGCAAGGCGCGCGCGCTCCCCGGGGTAGCCGCGGTATTGACTCACGAAGACCTCCCCCGGGTGGCCTATTCCACCGCTGGGCAGTCGCATCCCATCCCCGGCCCGCTGGATTGCTTCTCGCTCGACAACAAAGTGCGCTTCGTGGGCGACCGGGTGGCCTTTGTCGCCGCAGAGACCGCCGAAATTGCCGCACAGGCCCTCAATTTGATCGATGTCGAATATGAAGTGTTGGAGACGCTTTTAGACACCCGCAAATCGATGCAGCCTGGCGCTCCCATTATCCACGACCAGCCCGATTACATAGGCTTCGCCGATTCAGACCCCACCCGTAACCTGGCCGCAGAAATCCGCATCGATATCGGCGACGTGAAGAAAGGTTTCACCGAGGCTGACCATATTTTCGAGGCCGATTACGAAGTCCCCAAGGTGCAGCAGGCTCATATCGAGCCGCATGTAGTGGTCACATATTGGGACGAGGACGACCGTTTGGTGATTCGCACCAGCACGCAGGTTCCTTTCCACGTCCGGCGGCAGATTGCCCCGGTGCTGCAATTGCCTATCAAGCGTATCCGCGTTATCAAGCCGCGCGTCGGCGGTGCGTTTGGCGGCAAGCAGGAATTGCTCATCGAGGATGTGGCCGCCCATCTGACTATCGCCACAGGCCGCCCGGTGATCTACGAGACCAGCCGCGAGGAGGAATTCATCGCCTCGCGCTCGCGGCATCCCATGCGCATCCACATGAAAACCGGCGTCAAGCAGGATGGCACTATCACCGCCAACGAAATGTATGCCATCAGCGATACGGGAGCCAACGGGGCCCACGCTCTCACAGTTACGGGCAACACCGGTCACAAATCCATGGCGATTTACGTGGGCGATGGCAAGTATCGCGAGTCGCCCAATATCCGCTTTTACGCCGATATTGTGTACACCAACACGCCGCCTTCGGGGGCCTACCGCGGCTATGGCGTGCCGCAGGGTTTTTGGCCGGTCGAGCGTCATATAGAGAAAATCTCCCGCGACTTGGGCCTCGACCCCCTGGAGTTCCGGCTGAAGAACGCCTTACGTGCCGGGGAATTGCATCCTTTCAGTACCGCCTGGAGCGAGGGACGTGAACCCCGCCCCGAATATATTCAAACTTGCGGCCTCGAAGAATGTGTCCAGCAGGGCAAAGCCGCCATTGGCTGGGATCAGAAGTTTGGCAGCGAGGAGTGGCGTAGAGTCGGTCATCCGTCATCGGTCATCGGTCAGCTAGACGGAGGACGGAAGACTGAAGACGGTTATCTACGCAAGGGCATTGGCGTTGCTCTCGTCATGCAAGGCACTGCTATCCCGTACCTCGACATGGGCGGTGCCAGCATCAAAATGAATGACGATGGCTCGTTCAATTTGCTGATTGGCGCTACCGACCTGGGTACCGGCTCCGACACCGTGTTGGCGCAGATGGCCGCCGAGGTGCTGGGCTGCCCATTGGAAGACATTCTTGTCTATTCTTCGGATACCGACTTTACCCCCTTCGATAAAGGCGCGTACGCATCGTCCACAACCTACATTTCTGGGGCGGCGGTGGTGAAGGCGGCGAAAAAGGTGGCTGAGCGGATTAAAATTCGAGCCGCGAATATGTTGAATCAGCGAGTCAGCGAGTCGGCGAGTCAGCGAGTCAGCGAGTCGGCGAGTCAACGAATCAGCGAATCAGCGAAGGGGTCAACGCCCAATTTACCAAGCAATTTACCAAGTACCAATTTACCAATCCCCAATTTACCAACCTACCAATTTACCGACATCAAACTATCTGACCGCAAAGCTATCGCCCCCGGTGGAGACTTTGTCACTCTCGAAGAAATCGCCCATCATGCCCTGCATCAGGAAGACCAGGAGCAAATCATGGCTGTGGGATCGTACATGTCCCCGGTGTCACCGCCGCCCTTCGCAGCCCAGTTCGCCGAGGTGACGATCGATATCGAGACCGGTCAGGTGGTGGTCGATAAATTAGTTATGGCGGTGGATGCGGGCGTGATCGTCAACCCCGTCACGGCCGCGGGGCAGGTCGAAGGCGGCATGACCCAGGCATTGGGTTATGCGGTCTGCGAGGAGATGGTCTACGATGAGAAGGGCAATGCCCGCGAGCGCGACTTCCGGGATTACCATATTTTCATGGCGCATGAGATGCCTGAATTGGAGACTATCTTTGTGGAAACCTTCGAGCCGAGTCATCCCTTCGGAGTCAAGGCCATCGCCGAAATCGTCATGAACGGGGTGGCCCCTGCGGTGGGCAATGCGGTCCGGGATGCGGTCGGCGTGGATATCGACGCTAATCCTGTCACACCGGAGAAGATCTGGCGGGCGTTGAAAGGGTTGGAATAGTAGATTCAATAGAACGCGGACACCTGCACTTTCACCGCAGGTGCAAGTGTGACGCGGATTAAACTGATATACGCGGATATTAAAAAAAGCAAAAAATCCGTGTACATCCGCGTAATCCGCGTTCTATTAAAGTAGCTTTCAGCAGTTCTATATTCTTAACCTACAATCGTTGACCACAATTTGGGCAGACGCTTTCCCCGCTTTTAACCACAAACCCACACTGCGGACACGTCTGGGGTTGCACTCCTCCCAGGGGCGCGCCGCAGGCTATGCAGCTTGGCTCGCCTAAGGGGTTGGCTGTATTGCAATGCTCGCACACCAGCCGCCGCAGACGCTCCGAGAGTTCGAACGATGCCCCGGACGCGTAGGCGGCATCTTCGATAACTTCCCACACCCGATCAGCAATTCGAAGACTCTCGATGTCCTGAGCCACATCGTCCAGCCTCCCCAGCAGGCTGAATGGATTGCGTAGCGCATAGAGCGCCGTAACGCCCAGGCTGGCAGCTAACCCGCCCCATGATTGTTTTCCAACTTGCACAGCCACCCCGTCTTTTACCCTTTCCAGCGTCACCGTCAGCGCAGTTTGGCCTCCCGATCTGCGCCTCTGACGGGTTGCAATCTGCACCACAATTTCATCTCCCTGGCCCACTTGTTGAGCGCGCAGATTGCCCTGGTCGAATTCTGCTATCAAGGCCTGGGCAAAATCTTTAGGCTGGATATCGCCGTGAAAAAATTTTGTGTCTGTCATATCGCAAATTATATCAGGAACTTGGATGAGTCCACTGAAAAAAGGTTATTTCACCGCAGAGCACGCGGAGATCGCTGAGATTATTGAAAATCAGTTTAAGATTTCGGAACTTTGCTCAGATTCTGGCATGAATTCCTAAACTTGGTTTTAGGTTTTTCTCTGCGT
>JBDRGC010000120.1:0-6152 GCA_043818215.1 Chloroflexota bacterium
ACACGAGTTTACCCCATGACTGGTCTTTTTTCATCCCAGATGTACGGTAGAAAATAAGGGATTAGTTGTTCATCCGGGCTATGAACCACAAAATATAATTTTCGAAAACTATCACGAGAAAATTTTTGGGCATATTCGTCAAATTCACATACCGTTGCTTGAGATTTGATTTGAACTTGATACAAATCACCTGTTATTGGCTCTTCAAGTTCGATATCTGAATACTTCATGGTTTCGCCAACAACGCTTACACGTCGCCAGCCAGCGTTACGAAAAATCAAATCAACTAATATTTCAAAATCTTTCCAGTGTAATTTCCGTATGCCTTCTTGGACTTGAATTATCAAATTCTCTTTGGCTTCTTGTATTTCGTTGTAGGCCTGACTTGGCCGACTATTTATTAGCCGTTTCAAATCTTCTATTGCCTTCACCTTGCATATTGTTCCCTGAAATCTCTGGACTCTTGAGATGCTGCCAGGAATTTGAGTGATAAATAAACGATTCCCTTTGATGTCTTTATTGAGCCATTCTCCCTCTAAATAACGATAACGAGATGTCTCATCTTCATAAACAGTAGAATCCCCAAGTCTCCCCCACCATAGTTGGCTTGAATGAAATGTAATGTAAATGTCATTTGATGTGGATTCAACAAAGGTCTGTAACGCATTTACATCCATCGTTAACGCTCCTTTGTTCTTATAATCAACTCTCGATTCAAGCTTGCTTTTTAGGGATTGCCATTCCTTTCCGTTGATTTCTGCAACTGTTAAACTATCAAACCCAATTCGAGCTTTGTTTTGGCTTATGGCGGATTCTCCGTATTTACCGCCTGAACCCAATTTGATGAAATATGCTTTCGTGAATTCTGCTGGTTCCATCTCCTGCTCCTTGGATTTTTACTTTCGACGTAGCTGGCGCACTGAATTGTGCGTTAATATTTACTCTCGACAACCACAACTCTTATTGATTGATGGCTCTCCAATTTTGCCCGTTTTGAAATTAGAATTAAGCCACAACAAAAATCCTTGAACAGTTTCTGATGAATGTCTATGTTTATACCCTCGTATAACTGTCAACGCTCTAAACTCAATTGGAATTTCGACTGCTTTTCTCCCAAAATAGTAAAAAATTTCCGATATTAAAGCGTTTCGGCCTCTCAGGTCTTTCGCTCTATGTCGATAGGTATGATATGCGGAAGGTAGCTGCTTCCACTCATCATTGACCTTGCGATACATATTATCTCCGCAGCCATGAGCTTTGCTTCCTTTAAAAATTGGTCGCTTAGCTTGAAATCGTTCATCTTCATAATATTGGTCCAGCGGTAATACTTCGGTGATTTGCATAGCATATATCAACTTATCTCTCCCAACATTTTTCACCGAACCAGTCCCTATGACCCAATCACCTTCTTGAGCATTAAGACGAATATCTGGCTTACAAGTAGCCAGTGTGCAGTAATCCCAAAAAGGATTAGGCGCAAATCCACTATCGTGCGTGACCGTGTATGAATAGAGCTTCATTTTTACAACTCCTTATCAGATTATGTTCTATCGCTCTATTCAATTAAACTTGTAGGCAATCGAAAAAATGCGAATTGACGATTTGTCAATAGTTTCTCAATAAAATCAGCCAGCTAACAAAATGTCATTGCGAGAAACGAAGCAGTCTCACACTTCGCAGGAGGAGATTGCTTTGCTCTGCAAGCTCCGCTCGCACACTTGTCCCTTTGGGAATGACACACCAAATCAAAATATTTTTCTGAAAATCTATGGCGGCAACAGTGTTCCTTTTATCGTTAATTAACAATCTCGCTCAGGCCAAGTTCGGCTAATTTCTCCGGCGTGGGGATGCCGTTCTCGTCCCAACCTTGCAATTGATAGAATTCCGGCAGCATTTCACTGAGCTTGACCACATAGCCTTTTGCCGGGCCAGAAGGCAGGGGTTCGTTTAACATGCGGGGAGGCAAAGTATCATCTTTACCCGTAAAACCAGCTCGAATTAAGAACATGCGCTCCAGGTTGAAGACGCGCTCCGCAGCTTGCAGCACGCTCTCGGGGGTGTAATCGGCACCGGTGGTCAAATTCATCAACTTGGTCAGCCGAGTGGGCCAGAGATTGATATTCGCATCAAAGACATAACGCAGCGCCAAGAAAACGCACAATCCGGTGGCATCGATACTAACAAAGGCATTTCCAAAACGTATGAGCAGCGCCGGTTTGCCTTTCGTAGCCAACGGGTCAATTTTCTCAGGAACACCGAATACCTCAGCATAGGCCAGATCGCCGGCCATGTGTGAAGCGCCAACGCTAGCCGTGGCATATAACAATCCCATGCCTTGCGAACCACGCGGATCATACCCAGGGAATTCCATCTTGCGGGCCGTGACAGCAAGTTCGGGGTGCCCGTATCTCTCGGCCAGCCGGTAGCTGCCCTCAGCCAACGCATCACCAAAGCCCTCGCGGTAGGCCATTAGTTTAAGCATTTCAATCAACGCATCGGCATCGCCGAAACGCAGCGGCGCGCCAATATCGTCTTCGGGGATATAGCCCTTCTCGTACATCTCCATCGCCGCGGCCACCGTCATGCCCGCCGTGATCGTATCCATGCCGAGTTCGTTACATATATAGTTAGCCTTCGTAATAGCAGCCAGATTATCAATCCCGCAAGCGCTGCCCAATGCAGAAATAGACTCGTATTCTGGCCCTTCGCCTTTGCCATCATATCGTGAGCCGTCAGCAACTTCGGTTAAACGGCCGCAGGCGATCGGGCAGCGGTAACAAGGCTTTGGACGGATAAGGTATTTTTCTTTCAGCGTAACCCCGTCGATAGTATCGACACCTTCGAACTGCCCGCTCTGGAAATTGCGCGTGGGCAAAATACCCAGAGCGTTGGTCACCTGGGGCACATAGGCTGTACCATATTCGCGCAACGCAGACCCGGCCTTCACATCTACGCCAACTTCTTTAGCAATTTCCATGCTAAGCTTTTGCATAGCATCGGCGTCGTGCATCAATGGATTTTTGCGCCCTTGCACCACAACAGCCTTCAGGTTTTTGCTGCCCATCACTGCCCCCACGCCAGAACGAGCCGCAGTACGGTGCTTATCATTCATGATAGCAGCCATCAAGGTTAGATTTTCTCCCGCGGGGCCGATGCAGGCCACTTTCGCTTTGGGATCGGTTTCCGCAAGCAAGGCATCGGTAGTGTGCGGCACATCCTGCCCCCAAAGATGCTCCGCTGACCGGATTTCAACCTGGTCTTCGTTGATCCACAGATAGACTGGCTTGGAGGCTTTACCGGTAAAGATGAAAAGGTCGAATCCTGTACGCTTCATCCAGGTCGGGAAGTCGCCTCCAGAATTGGAGTTAGAGATCGCACCGGTAAGGGGAGATTTTGTCACGACCATATAACGATTTCCCGTTGGGGCGGGCGTACCCGTCAATGGGCCGGTGGCAAAGATGAGCATATTTTCCGGCGAAAGCGGGTCGGCTTTGGGGTCCATGCCCTCGTAAAGATACTTTATCGCCCAACCACGCCCGCCAAGAAACTTTTTGGCCATCTCAGGGTCAACTTCTTCACGTTCAACTACTTGGTCTGAAAGATTGATTTTTAAGATTTTTCCATGCCAACCATTCATTGATGATCTCCTCCAAAGGGGTAAAACTCAAATGCGTTAGCCTCCGGCCAGCGCAGGGAACACGCAAACGACATCGTCATTTTCAAGCTTTTGATCCGGATCAGGGACGCGCCCATTAAGCAAGACGACATTGGTCGCATCATAGGCAATATCAAAACGCTCAATGATATGACGAACAACAGTATCGGGCGGTACCTCGATTTGGCACATATTCCCTTGTGTACCGACCGGTAAATATTTTCTATAAGTGGCTAAAAGTTTTACAGATATTTGCATCACAATTTTTCAGATAGAGGCTCTTTGGGATTTGCTGGGGTGAGATTCCAGGGGTGGGGCTTGGAGAGTGGAGCGTGATCCCGTAGAACCATCGGGACGATGTGCGTGGAGCGCGTGGAGGGAGGAGCGTAACTTTCACGTTTCACGCCTCACGTTTCACGACTTAAAGTCAAAATGTGACTCCAATGCCTGCCCCCGTTGCATGGAACTACGAGTCACGTTCGTTAGCGATGAGCATTATATGTTGGTAAAGTGATTCACTCAAATAAAAGCCAGCATCCTGACGAAGAGCGGTACTGACAACAATCTTAGCCGTCCCATCTCGCGCAGTGTGTCTACATCCTCATCGAATTCAGGGATGTCATAGTGGGGGGAAATGTGACGAGATGCGAGTAACTGACGGAATTCCCATAAAGACATCTTTGCAAGCTCGTGAGCCTTGCCGATAGAGAGCCGTCCTTGCGCGTACAGTGAAACGGCTATTTCAGTCTTTAACTCAGCAGACGTAAGCCGGGCAGAATCTAGAATATCTCGGGAAATTTCAAGGGTTTGGAATGCATTCATTTTCTCATTCCTTTCAGTAAATTTGATAGGAAACCTGCCTGTTCATTCTAACATAGTTGAAGAACCTGACAACCGACCGCCGACCGCCGACCGCTGACCGCTGACAACCGACCGGCGTCGGCGGTCGTCCGTCGTCCGTCGGCGGTCGTCTATAGCTTCCGAATCAAATCCAAACTCAAATTCACCGCCCAACGGGGTGCCATCTTGGGAGGCCCGCCGTAGGTGCGGGTGACCAGGCGTTCTTCGTCGGGAGTGAACAGTGCAATATGCAGGGTCTGCTTGACCTCGCCGGGTTCCAGAATCACGCCTAACCCGGCCTGCGCTTCGTGAGATTGGCAGAATGCTCTAACGATATCGAGCAGTTTCTCCGGGGATGGAGCAGTGGTCAGCACCTCGCCACCCACAAATGGGCCGTCGGCGTCTGCCAGACGTTGGATCAGCCGCCCCCCCAGGTTAGCCTCCACCACCGCTAGATTCCATCCGTAGACATCCAGGGTGTTCAGGGCCACGCTTTCCAACGTGTCGCCATCAGCGCCGTAAATCCAGGCGCGCAGTCTTTTGCGCAGTTTCCTCTCGACATCTTGGATTAGTGCGTCAGCCTCAGCTTCAGTCTCCGCTTTGGCAGTGATGCGTACATCCACCTGCCCGGCGTGGGCTGCCAACCCAACGGTGGGATTGGCCAACCGCTCCAGGTCGTCGATGCGTTCGTCGATTTGCGACTCTCCTGCCCCGGCGGTGTGCAGCACGCGGGCTTTGATCACTCCTCTGAGGTCGAACCGCTTTCGCAGGTAGGGCAGCACCTTATTTTGCATCAGGTATTCCATTTCCCGCGGCACACCAGGCAGCGAGATTATGGCGTGTTTCTCGGTCTCGGCGATGAAAGCCGGGGCTGTGCCCACCAGGTTTTCCACGGCAACGGCTCCCTGAGGCACATAAGCTTGACGTTTGTTGTTCTCTGTGGGTGTGCGTCCAAAACGCAGGAAGCGCTCCTGGATTTGCTCCCAGAGTTCCTCGCGGAATTCGGTGTCAACACCCATCGCCAGGGCCACTGCCTCGCGGGTGGGGTCATCTACCGTTGGCCCCAATCCGCCGGTGGTGATGATGATTTCCGAGCGGTTCATTCCCTCTCGGATAATTTGAGCAATGCGCTCTTTGTTATCGCCGATGGTGGATGTGCGATACAGATCTACCCCCTCATCCCGTAAAGCGCGGGCGATATAGCGGGTATTGGTGTCTACCGTCTCGCCGAGTAGTAATTCAGTTCCAATTGTGATTATCTCAGCTGTAGCCATGTTTTACTCCAAAGCCCTACTAAAGAGGTGGTAAATTGGTAAATTGGTGCATTGGTAAACTGGTACATTGGTAAATTGGTATGTTGGTAAATTGGGGAACTGGTAAATTGGTATATTGGTAAATTGGTGAATTGGTAAATTGGTAAATTGGTAAATTGGTAAATTGGTAAATCGGTCAATCGGTAAATTGGTGAATTGGTAAATAAGGATATAGTAACATGCCTTTAAAATTAGGGATGGGAGATATTATTAGATTAAAGAAGAAACATCCTTGTGGTGGTTTCCATTGGGAAATTACCAGGACCGGTATTGATATTGGCTTAAAATGTCTTTGTTGTGGCAGGAAAGTCCTGGTTCCCCGGGTAAAATTAGAGAAGAAAATC
>JBDRGC010000121.1:0-32071 GCA_043818215.1 Chloroflexota bacterium
CCAACTGCTCCACCAATTTTGACGGTTTGCTTTCATAGTCGCGCTCCTTTGTGTTTCTGCGTGACCCAAGCATCCATCTAAATGGCAGATATGTCAACTCATTTGCTTATTCAGTTTTTAAGGTGCGAAATTTAGGCTAAGGAATGAGAATTAAATTACTTGCGCGTTTGTATCCTAACGCGAGCGCCGGTTGAGTAGCGGAGGCACACGCTTTTCGTGCCGTAGCGTACACCTATCCCAAAGGGACAAGTGTCCCAAAGGGATATGTATGCAGGTACTGCGCACCTGCACTGGGTGTTGCGCAAGTGTCGAACCCCCGCGGATTACAGCAAATTAATCCATTTTCAAGTCCCGTTTGGTTTCAACACCGTACCTGCGTTCGGTGCAGGTGCGCAGTGCCTGCATAGGTATACGGCTCTCCGTACCTCCGAGCCTACCCTTCGACAGGCTCAGGACACCGCTCAACCGGCGCTACGCCCAAATTCGGAAATGTGTAAGTTATTTAATCCCCGTTCCTTAGTGGTGGGACGATATCGGCAAGTGTACATCTACTTCGGTGCAAGTATCCGCAATTTCTTACCCCCAACGCCACAAGACGACCGCAGACAAGACCCTGAGACCGCCACCGACGATCATGGCAGTCTGTAGACCCATCCAATCGCCAGTTAGCGGCCCTAATAACGAGCCAGCCAGCACCCCCAGATTCAGGGTGAGATTGAAAAGAGCCATATGAGCCGGGCGGTCGTCCTCAGGGACGCGCTCCATTAACCGGTTACCCAGCGCACCCCCCAAAAATCCCCAGCCGATCCCCCCCACAGCGGAACCAACCATATAGGAAGGAATCGTCGGCCACAAGCCGATGAAGAGTGGGAAGGCTGCATATCCCAACACGCTGATAACCATCAAGCGGTGATGACCCAAGCGGTGACTGATACGGCCTAACTGCATGGATGTAAAAAAGACTGTCACCTGGAAGAAGGCGGTTCCCAGGCTAATCACCGAATCCGACAGACCCATTTTATCGACAGAATAAGTGGGGAACAGCGGCACAACCAGGTTTTGGGTAATGTAGAAGAAGAACATCGCCGCCAAAAAGATGCCAAATTCGCCGCGCAGCAGGTCAGGCCGGAGCAGGTCGCCGCCCCGGGTCAGGTACCGCATCCCAGGAATATTCCGGCGGGCGAATGGCGATGCAATCCCGCCAGGTTTGGCTTGATCTAAAATTAGTTTACCAACTCGGGCATGAGGCTTGCGTCCTGGGATTTCTCGAATCCGCCCTAATTCGTAGCAGCTTAAAACGCCGCCGAGAATGCCAATCCCGAAAACGATCTGGTAGTTGAGTGGAAAAACGATCCACTCTAAAAGTTGGCCAGAGATGAGGGCACTGGCTGTCATGCTGACTGCTAGAAGGGCGTTCCGCCGTCCGACTACCAAAGCCCGCCGTTCTGGAGAAATGATATCTGCGAACATGGCATTGAAAGCGATCATCAACGCAGCCCCGGGGATCGACATAATTACGGTAATCGCCAAAACCATCGATGTTTGCAAGCGCTCGGCAAATAACAACATCCCCAGGAGAATTACAGCATAACCGGCCCGGTGCAGAATCGACGTGATGAAGGCCGCCCTGATAAAAGAACGTTTCTCCAGCCACTTCCCGACGGGGAGGGAAATCAGTAGATTGATGACCGCCGGGCCAGCAGATAGGATGCTCAACTGGAAACTGGTTGCACCCAGACGGGCTAGGTAGATACCCAGGAATGAGATCAGGCTGCCGCCGAGAATCCCCCACCAGAAGATGTCGAGGTAGAAATGGCGGTCATTTTGGGTTTGGATGGTATGGTTTTCTAGGGCAGCATCTGGCATCTTTGGTTCCACCGCAGGTAATAATATTGCTCCGCATTATACTTCTACGCGGGGTTTTGGGAAGGAGAAATGAATGCGGGCCTCGAATCCGTTGGATTCGAGGCCCGCATTCTGATGTTTCATTTGTTTTCAGCGCGCCATTTAGCCCCATGAGCATGGGCGCTGTCTTCGATGACGATCAGGTTATGTTCTTCAGCGATCTCTATGAGTGCGTCAGGCCGGCATCGTCCTGGCCTGAACCCGTAGGAGTTCGGCTCGAATTGGGCGTCCCATTCAGGTCCCAAGACCAGTGTGACCAATGCCTGTCTGGCACGATCAAACATGGTTGGGGTATTTTCTATCTTCAAAAACAAAAGCGCACAAAACCAAATTAGAGCAGACCTGCCTTCTTGCGACCAGAAAGGAATGTTGATGGAGTACTACTTGCGTAGACCCTGTGGTGTTCAGGTGTCCCTACCCAGGCGTGCGTCACTGGTAACGGTGGGGTGATAAGCTTTGCGTATATCATGCCCTATGGGTACAACCTCTGGATCGGGGTCTTGTTGAACAGCATTATTATCCTGGTCGTGAGACATCGGTTTTCTCCTTCGCCCTGCACACTAAATTATTGGTTGCAGTTGTCTCCGCTTAACTCCTTCCTCGATGGCATACCCTCACCTGATCAACTGGTTCAGGCTGCTGTTAGGCACGGGATGCCAGCACTGGCACTCACCGATCACCACGGGATGACAGGCGACATCAAGTTCTACGATGCTTGCCGGGAAGCTGGGGTCAAACCGATCTTGGGGATGGAGTTGGTTGTAAACCACCGCTCAGGCCAGGGGAACCTGGTTCTGCTGGCCATGGATTTGGAAGGCTGGGCCAGCCTGTGCGGTCTGAGCAGTGCTGCCCAGACCGCGCGGCATCGTGATCCGTCGAGGGGAATATCCTTTGACCGCCTGGCGGAAGAAACCACCGGGCTGATCTGCTTGAGCGGAGGGAAACGCGGCTTGATCCAACGGCTGCTCGACATTGGGCAAAAGGAATCCGCGCTTAGATTTCTCGGCGAGTTGCAGAGCATCTTCCCGGTGCGATTGTACGTCGAACTGCAATTACAGCAACCCGCCGATATGTACACTATCCGGAATCTGGCAGCAGCAGCCCAACAACTGAAACTTCCCGTCGTCGCTACCAACAACGTTCACTATATTTCCCCCGGGCAGGCCAGCCAGCAGCGCACCTTGAGCGCCATGCGCCTGAATTTCCGCTTGGACGACTTGCCCCCCAACGCTCCCGCTGTCGTTATGAGGTAATCAACCAACGACCAGCCTCTCTATTTCCTGTGTCTGGGTAACCACCTTTGTGACGCCCAGGGCAGTGAGCAAGGGGAAGGCGGCGTTCAGCACAAGGATAGGAATCACAGCGAGCAGGTTGGTGATGGTTATCAGAGGGAATAAAAAGCTTGCGGCTATCGCCAGGGGGATGTACTGTTCATAAGGCTTCACCGTATCCTGGAATTGGGTGACCTGGAGGGTGTGCTGCCCGTGATGATGTCTGCGGCTTTCTACCGCCAGCACCGGAAACTGATTTCCAGCCGCCAGCCGCTGGTTGTCGAGGGGCGAATGTCGGAGGGGCGAATGATTGGGGATGTGATTCTGAGAACTGAGAAAATCTGGGGACTACTCTAATGAATCCCGCTCCTTGGGTCTCACCACGCGAAGTCCCAAAGACCAACAGGACTTACGCAGTTAACCGGAATCAGGTGCGACGCACTTAGGTTTTGGGGCAATTTATGGGTTTTGAGGGGCGTTTCGCCAACTCAGAAAGTGCGTCGCACCTTGAACTGCGTAAGTCCTGACCCATTAATTTCAATCGACTTGGCACGTGGTGTGCAGCTAACTAACAGAAATCACTTGCCGACAATTTGGATAATTCGTACAGCCGAAAAATTGATAGCCAGCGTTCTTGCCACGTGTGGCCCTGCGCAATACCATCGGGATGCCACTATTCCTCCCCCAACTCCTCCACGATCGACTCGAACTGCATCAACGCCGCTTCCAGATTCCCCACAATCTCCTGGGCCAGCACATCGGGATCGGGGAGATTGTCCGTATCTTCCAGGGACTCATCCTTCAACCAGAAGATATCCAGGCTGACCTTGTCGCGCGGCATGATTTCATCGTAAGTGAAAGTCTTGAAACGTTCGGTCTCTTCTCGTTGGTGACGATTCTCAGGGTTGTAGCACTGGATGAAATCTTCCAGGTCGACTTCGCGCATCGGATTGGTCTTCAGGGTGAAATGTTGGTTGGTGCGCAGATCGTAGATCCAGACTTTATCCGTCCAGGGCTGTTCGCGCCCGGGTTTCTTGTCGAAGAAGAGCACATTGGCCTTGACCCCCTGGGCATAGAAAATGCCCGTGGGCAGCCGCAGCAGGGTATGCACGTCAAAGCTCTGCAAAAGCCGCCGCCGCACCGTCTCGCCAGCCCCGCCCTCGAAGAGCACATTGTCGGGCACAACCACTGCCGCGCTACCGTTGATTTTCAACAGCGTGGCGATATGCTGCACAAAGTTGAGCTGCTTGTTGCTGGTGGTAGCCCAGAAATCATCGCGCGCGTAACTCAGGGCGGACTTATCGGCCTTGCCCTCGCCGTTGACGATGGTTATGCTGCTCTTCTTGCCGAAGGGTGGATTGGTCAGCACCATATCGAAGCGTTGGCTGGGGTCGGAGATCAGCGAGTCGTTGACTTCGACGGGGGACTCTTCCCCGCCGATTCCGTGCAGATACAGATTCATCACACACAGACGGGCGGTGTTGTCTACGATTTCCCAGCCCTTGAATGTCTCGTATCGCAGAGTGTGCTTCTGGTCTCTATCGAGCGGGTAATTCTCGGAGACGTAATCATGCGCCGCCAGAAAGAAGCCGCCGGTGCCGCAGGCCGGATCGCAGATTGTCATGCCTGGCTTGGGGCGCATGACTTCGACCATGGCTTTGATCAAGGGGCGCGGTGTGAAGTATTGCCCGGCGCCGCTCTTGGTGTCTTCGGCGTTCTTTTGCAGCAGGCCTTCGTATATCTCGCCCTTGATGTCGATATCCAACCCCATCCAGGTCTCTTCATCGATCAGGGCGATCAGCCGCTTGAGCTTGGCGGGGTCCTGGATGCGGTTCTGGGCTTTGCGGAAGATGACGCCCAACATGCTGCGGCTTTTGCCCAGTTCGATCAGGGTTTCGCGGTAATGGTTTTCCAATTCACCGCCATCGCGAGAAGTTAACGCCGACCAGGTATATTGTTCGGGAATGATGGACAGCTTGCGGAAGGGCGGCCTGGTTTGCTCATCGGCCATTTTCAGAAAGAGCAGGTAGGTGAGCTGCTCGACGTAATCGCCATAGCTGACCCCGTCATCCCGCAGCACGTTGCAGTAATTCCACAGGCGTTGAACGATGGTCGCGGATTCGGTCATTCTTTTTTCTCCAACCACTCAACAGCGACCAATTCTTCGACTGTTTCGAACTCTGGGTCTCCAGTCAGAATAATTCCGCCTTCATGTTGGGCAAGTGCGACCACAAAGGCGCCTGCATAGGAAAGTGCATAGTTAGCTCTGATATGGGCGGCATCCAGGATCAAATTCCGGGAAGCCTCGATAAATTCAATCGGAAAACTTTCGAGCAGGCCTTGCACACTTTGTGCCTTCACCAACCCGCGGCGTCGTTCGGTCATGTACAGGATTTCCCCGAAGTTGATCATACATAATAGCAGCGTACAGTGTTCCGCTTTAGCTTTCGAGAGTAGTTCTTCGAGACGCGCCCGTCCGGGTTCATCACCTAAATAGGACATCACGGCATAGCTGTCGAGAATATAAATCGCGTTATCAGGAATCACGTTCACGTTCCTGGCGATGTTCTTCAACGATGGCTTCGGTCAGTGAGTCCGTACCCTTTAACATCCCTGCACCGGCTTTGATAGGATCATCCATGGCTGGAACAATGGAAAGCACACCACCATAGTCCACCACCTGTAAATCTGCGCCGGGTTCTAGACCATATTTCTTTCGGAGCACGGCCGGGATGACAATCCAGCCTTTTTGTGAGAGTTTGACGTTCATATTTACCTCGCTTTGTTATACTTATGTGCATTCAAGTATAACATTCTTTTAGCGTAATACATGTGCAAGTTTTTAGCTGCTCGGTGTAAGCACCGTAGCTGACGCAGTCATCTCGCAGCACGTTGCAGTAATTCCATAGACGTTGGACGATGGTGGAGGAGTTATTATACTGAACACGGTTAGAAAATAACAATTCGGCATCTAAAAATAGTACACGGATTTACCCTGAAGGGCACGATGTCACGGATACCACGGATTTTTCCCTTTATTATTTCGCTGTACGCCGTACCGGCACGGTGTCCGTAAAATCCGTGTGAATCCGTGTACAAAAAATGTTACTCTATGCCCGTTGCGAGTATATTCATCAAATCCCACCGAAATAGAAAGTATCTGTACCAGGGTCAACGGCGAAGCGCAAACGTTCCAGGCATCCAGACATGCCGAGGATGCAAGGAAAATCATCTCCCCAGACTTGATTGGGGGTAAGCTGAGGAACGAAAAAGGTTGGCACAATTCTAAGAGAGTTTCCAGTTTCTGCAATTATGGTTGTAGGGATGCGATATAGTGTACCCCTAAGTATATTTCCTCTCCACAAGATTGGCTCGGTAGGGATTCCATCCTGTGACGCCAAATTCAATTCAAGGGCAATGTCAGGAGGGCAAATTGCGTAGACTCCCCCCGTATCAACAAACGCCAATGTCCGAACATCATCGATTAGTATTGAGACGACGATACGCGGTGTCTTTTCACGCTCCGTTACCGGGCGATATTGATAATTCGTTGCCCCTGTGGCATAGGGTTTTCCATCTCCGAACTGTAATAGCATCAAAACCCCTTCGTGAATAAGATGTCATCTCTTCTTCCAACGCGGTTTCTTAATTCCCGCAGAGTAGTAGCTACCCCCAGCAATTCCCCATTTTTCAGTGCGAGCCACTGTCCACGATATTTATATGCGTGTGCTTTGAGCCACTCGCGGCTTTCACGTAGAGTCGGGTCCGGTGGCAAATTGCTTTGAATTATCTTTGGCGGCGCGAGGATGCGGGCATACTTCTGGAGTTCCTGGTACTCGGGGTACTTTTCTGCTCCCTCGGTAGCCAGCCGACGCGCGTACATGTGCGCTCCTGCTCCAAATGCAAATTGGATTCCGCGCAGATAGTTTTCTGGGGAACGATTCTCCCAATTTATATTTTTCGCAACTTCTATGAAAGCGCGTTCATCTCCGCTTTCAGCAGCCCGCTCTAGTTGAATCATTTCATGGTCAATGATTTCAGACTCAAAAAATACTGGGAAGCGTACTATTTTTACGTCTTCAGTTACTATTGATGTTCCTGTTGAAGTAGACTTATCTACAAGGTCTTCCCGCAGATCGGAGAAATAAATATATCTATCCTGCGAGTGCTGATCAATAGTTCCAGGATACACAGGGGGTAAATCAGATAAGCCGCCAATGGTTATTGATTGTGCGTCTTCAGGGTCTCGAGCACCGAGAAAATTCATCATTAGCAGTGCAGCTAAGTTTGGATTGCGAGTAGGTATACCTGTATAGATTGACATCATTCTATGACTCCCCGGAGAATGGTTCGAACACATTTAAGCTCTCATCTGGTATGCACCACCGAAAAGCGCGATAAATCACGTCATGATAAGCATCACAGCGTTCAACTAGATTTGATAGAGAAAGCTCACCTTCTTCGAAATAATCAAAATCTAAGATAAAGAAAGGGGGACCTTCTTTTTCTTTGCCATGACGAGTGCGCAGATTCAATCTCGCGTCACCATCAGATAACAAAAGCCGAGACTCCATTTCCAGTGGATCAGTCCAACATTCATTTTGAAAATAGGCAGTGAGTTCAGAGTTAATTAATTGAAGTATCTCAGTCGAAGTTTGCAATCCCGTGTTGTTGGAGGTTATGCGGTTGACAAATCGTAGCCCGATCCGTGTTCCATAAGCAGGCTTGTAGATTTTCTTTATTGCGTCGTCAACTTTTTTTAGATGCTTAGAAAAATCATTCCAATGCGTATATTGAGTCGTCAAAAGAGCGTAGAAATCTGATGATAAGGATACAGCAGTCTTTTCATCCATAGTTCGAAAACGATAAGTTTTCTTGGTCTGCACTTCTTCTGATACTTCTCTACCACCGGGCGACGGAAAAGGAAAAAGATAACCTTGTTCTATCTCAACTTTCGGGAATTCGCTTCTAATCTCTTCTTGGAATTCGCTGGGTTCTTCTTTGTTGATACGAAAGATAAGCGGAAACCGCACCTGACAGATCACTTCGTCCACTGGTGCTTTGGATAGTTGCATTTCTGGCTTTGATGGAAAATTTATTGCCATGAGTCTGTCCTTTCATTCTTGCTTCAAGATGATATTATAAAGCAAGATGCCTTTTTTTCCTAATCCTCTCCACCAACTCCCTCGCATCCCCATCCCCCTCCTCACGTTGACTCACCAACCGCCCCTCGAACGCCCGCTTCAAAATGGACCCCCCTACGGGGACTGCGTGCCGCAGCCGCTCGGAGAGCACCAGGGTCTGATCGAGTTCTTTTTCGATTTCGTCGGCTGTGCTACGCGCCAACGCTGAGAACAGCCTCCGCTGATTTCAAAGTTAAGTTTCCTCCCACCACACCTAACCCGGTTGCCTCGTGAACGACATTACGATAGAGCGAAAATCCACGCATTTGCTCCCAACGTTCTGCGCCGATGACGCGCGGACTGAGTAAGACATCATACTCCAGAGAAATACGGGCGGCTTGTTTGAGAATTGCGCGCCTGAGTTGGCGGTCTTCTTGGGCTAAGATGACTAACACATCGGTGTCTGAGTCGCTCTGACTATCGCCGCGGGCTTTGGAGCCGAACAAGGCCACAGCTTCGACCTTATCAGGGACGGTTTTCTGTAAGTAGTTGACGAATTTATGGAGTGCCTGTTGTTCCAGGGAGGTTAAATTGGTTTTCTTCATAGCCAACTTTCCTTTGTTAACCACGCTTCAACCGCGTCTACAAATCGGTGTGCCTGTTGCAAATCAATGGCGGCGTCTTCCTGTGAAGTTGCAGTGATCAATTCATAATCACCTTCGTGACGATCATCCATCACCTGACCATAGATCTCACTCAACTCAGGGGAAACCAGCCCGGTTTTAACAAAATGCTGGCGAAATGCAGCTAAAACGCCAGTGTGCTTGCTGCGTGAAAGATTCTTTGTGACCAGCAAGGCATTGGCGGCATAGAAAATGGCGTAATAGGCCCGGTTGATCGCCGCCGCGTAGAAATCATTATCCAGATTGAGCTTGGCAACGCTCAACGATTCGTGTGCGTTTTCGATATAGAGTGCAACTTCTTTCCAAGTAGGATCATCCATATTTTTATTATACCTTGACGTTAAGCTTTGTTGTCGCGAATTATTTTTAACAATTCATCTGCCGGTTCATCGCGTGGGGCTTGCCCCACCAACCGACTCTCGAACGCCCGCTTCAAAATAGACCCCCCTGCGGGGATGATATGCCGCAGCCGCCCAGAGCGCGCCACGAAGTCCCCGCAGGGGAAGGCCTGATCGAGTTCTTTTTCGATTTCGTCGTTCACTGATACGCTGCCAATCCCGCTCGCATGGCTCCTTCAATCGTGCCATCGATATTGCCTGCGCCGGGGAACATCCATTCGTTAGGGTCAAAGCTTTCATTGCTGTATTTATAAATCGCGAATCCCCATTCATCCATCGTGCCGGTGTAAGTCAGACGGCAAACCGGCCAGGTGCGGAAAGTTTTGGGATGATCGAGATACAGATATTGACCCCGGTAGCGGGTGCTGAACCAGCGATGGGGTTGGTTTTTCAGTTCAGAACGATTGAAATTGTCGACAATTTCGTCAACCTGGACTTTTACTTCTGGGGGGATTTTGATTTTTGCCATGAGATATCTCCTGATGAATAACATTTGATTTTTGCCCGATCAACCGCCCCTCAAACGCCCGCTTCAAAATGGACTGCCGCAGCCGCTCGGACCGCGCCAGGGCTTGATCGAGTTCTTTTTCGATTTCGTCGGCCACCGACAACCGGCGTTCGACTTTTTGAATGATAAGGTCTTGTTCTGCAAGTGGGGGCAATGGAAAAATTATTGATTTCAGGATTCGTTGATTTAGAAAATCTCGTGTGCTACCCTTGCACAAGTCAGATACCTGACCAAGTACGAACGGCGAGCCATTGAAAAGAAACGCTAAGAACATCGATCGCATACCCGAAGGAGCAAGAGTAATTCTCATTACATTAGTTGATAGTCTTGCTTCTCCTAAACCATCTGGTATGACTGCAACTTCTCCAACAGTTCCAGATCGCGAGATAACCAAATCCCCTTCTTGCACATCGTATTTGGCTAATTGATCGGCTTTTTCACTTGTAATGTGAATCTTACCTCCTGGAACATATTGCATTACCCCGATATTCTCGATACCAATTACTGGCACACCTTCTTCGCGATGTTCGTGCTTTTTTAGCAAAGTGCCAAATGGGCCTGTTTTCATCCCATCTCGTGTAACTTCCAATAAAGGTTCAATATGAGTCCAAACCCACCCCTCCGGCAACTCCTGCAGCCCCTCGACATCTGGCTCCTTTGGCTCCTTAAATTTCTTCCTCCGTCTTCCGTCCCCGGTCTTCTGTCCCGCCTCCCACTTCGCCCTCCGCTCGGACAGGATACGCGCCAGCAATTTCTCGGCGGGTTCCAACTCGGATTGGTGGGCCTCACGCCATTCCCGTGTCAGTTCCCCCTCAACGGCGGATTTGAGCACCGCCTGCCGGTAGCGTTGGAGCGAAGCTCTGGCCTGCTGCAACTCGGCCACGCCCGCCTCCAACTGGGTGAAGAGTTCCTCGATTTTGGCGACGATGCGTTCCTGTTCAGGGAATGGGGGAATCGCTATTTCTATTGCGTAAGCATCGTTTCGATTTAACCCAGGAATAGCTGTCGATCTATCAAGTTTTTCTAGTTGGAGGGATGAAAGTAGATAGAAAAGAAAACCCAAATTAATTCCATCCGGTGGAATTACAAAATATGTGGTGTCGATAGGCCAACAGGGAACTTTGGACAAGTGAACTGCGCCAGTCGTACCCTTGCGCCCAACCACCAAACAAGGTGAATCGACTAAAGCTGCTGAGTGATAGCCCACAATACCATTGGAGCCGTAAACAGGAATATTTCCAGATTGGTCCCTTCTATCTTTTCGGAGTCCTTTTCCATAATCAAACGAGACAATATCGCCAATTGTTGTTCGTTCCCATCCTTTGGGAAAATCGTTATTCTCTGTCATCCTAAGCCACCAATACCTGACTGAGTTCTTCTAAAATGCCGTCCAAATCTTCCCCAAAGAGTTGGTAGACCTTAACCACCCCACCCTTCTGATTGAAGGGCACCTCCTCGAAATCGTCCATCTCGATGGTCACGCTGGCGGCAATATGCTCACGGATCATCTCCAGCCATTCCAACTGCTCCTGACTGAACTGACGCCCGGCGTTCAACTGATCCACTATCCAGACCCGGTAGCGCTCATCCACCGTCAGCGGGAAAGGCTCCAGGGTTTCCGACTGTTCCAGCGCAAAGCGCACCAGCGAGATGATGTCGGTCAGCAGGCGGCTCGGCCCCGCCCCCCGCACCCGGGACTTGTCAAGTTGCGCATAAGCCCGCCAAAGGCTTTCGGGGGTCAGGTTGTAGGGTGGTCGCTCGATGGCCTGCGCCAGTTCCTTCACCGCCCGGTAAGTCAGCCGCCGCGCCCCATAGGGCTGGCTGTACAGGATTTGCAGGGCGGTCAGCTCGTCCTTGTTGGCGGCGATGAACTGCTCGAAGGTCTCCACCTTACGCCGGGCCTCGGCTTCCACAAAACCGGCTTCCAGCACTTCGTCCTTGCTGAGGGTGTCGATGACCTGCTCATTGCGCTGCTGGATGTGGATCAGAGTTCCTCGCAGTTCGTGATTATCGAAGGGCGCGCAGGCTTTTTGGATCAACGCTTCCTGTGCTCGCTGGATGGCCTCCGGGGATGTGGCTCCAAATTGGGTTTGGGCGTATTGTTGGTGAATGTCGGGATCGACCGCGTCCAACAAGGCGTGGATCAGACCCTTTAGCGAATTCCCCCCCGAAACCTGTCCTGAGCCTCGTCGAAGGGCGGATTCGATGCCCGTCCTTTCTTGGGGGGTGATCCCGCGATCCAGGCGTGCCAGCCGTCCCGCCAGGGATTGCAACGAATCTGCATCCCGCACGCCCATTGCCAACCTGTGGAGCAACTTGTCGAAGGGGACGTATTTCTTGCGCTCCAGGGGACGGGTGTCGGTCTTATCTCCTTCGCAGACCCCCACGGCGTCCACGATCACGAAATGGGTTTTGTGACCGGCGTCGGGGGTCACCGCTGTCAGGTCGGTATCCGAAATCACGCGCGTGCCGCGGCCCTTCATCTGCTCGAAATAGCCCTGCGAGCGAATCATGCGCAGGAAGATCAGGCACTCCAGAGGGCGTATATCGGTGCCGGTGGAAATCATATCCACGCTCACGGCTATGCGTGGGTAATAGGCGTTGCGGAAACTGGCGATCAGGTCTTCGGGCTTCTCGCCGCTGCGGTAGGTGATCTTCTTGCAGAACTCGTTGCCCTTGCCGAAGACCTCCCGCACGATCTCGACAATATCCTCGGCGTGCGAGTCATCTTTAGCGAAGATCAGCGTTTTGGGTACAACCGTGCGTCCGGGGAATATCTCGGTGAACAGTCGCTTGCGGAATGCCCCGATCACGGTGCGGATCTGGTCTTTGGCGACCACGGCCCGGTCGAGCTGGTTGGGTGCGTATTCCAGGTCTTCGTCGAGCTGCTCCCAGCGCACGGCGCGGGTCTGCTTGTCGCGCTTATCGACATAGTGACCGGCCTCAACTATATCTCCTTCCGTGGAAATTCGAGTACGGATTTTATAGACTTCGTAGCCCACATTGACCCCATCGGCCACCGCCCGCTCGTGGGTGTACTCGGTGACCAGGTTCTGCTCGAAGAAGCCCAAGGTATGTTTGGAGGGCGTGGCCGTCAGGCCGATCAGGAAGGCGTCGAAATATTCCAGCACCTGCCGCCACAGGTTGTAGATCGAGCGGTGGCACTCGTCGGTGATGATGAAGTCGAAGCTCTCGATGGGGATATCGGGGTTGTATTCGACGGTCTTGGGGTCTTCATCGCCCCGCAGGCCCAGCTCGAACATGGAAGGCTCTTCGTTCTCTTCTTCGTATTCATCGCCCTTGAGCATCGAATACAGCCGCTGGATGGTGGTGATGGTCACCTTCCCCACCGGGTCGATGATGTTGGAAGTCAAGCGCTGGACGTTGTAAAGTTCTGTGAACTTGCGTCCATCATCCGGGGTGATATAGCCCTGAAATTCCCGCAGGGTCTGCTTGCCGAGGTTATTGCGATCCACCAGGAAGAGTACCCGTTTGGCTCCTCCGTGCTTGATCAGCCGGTAGACAGAGCTTACCGCCGTGAAAGTTTTCCCGCTGCCGGTGGCCATCTGGATCAGCGCCCGCGGCCTCCCCTGGGCAAATGAGCTTTCCAGGCTGGCGATGGCCTCGATTTGGGCGTCCCACAAGCCTTGTTCGATAAGAGGGTACTTTTCGGGCATTTCTCGCAGCCGCCCGCGCAGCGTATCGGGTTGCGACACCCACTCCCGCAGCGTCTCCGGCCGGTGGAAGTGGAAGACCCGCCGCGAGCGGAAATCGGGATCGCGCAAGTCGGCGAAGCGGGTTTCGATACCGGTGCTCTCGTAGCTGAAGGGTAGCGGCAATTCCACGTGGGGGATATCTGTCGGGAAGCTGGTCAGATACCTGGCCGACTGCTCGAAGACCCCGCTCAGGGTTGTACCCGCCTTTTTCGCTTCAACCACGCCCACGGCTTTGCGGTCCACGAAGAGCACGTAATCGGCAGGGCCGCTGGCCGTCTGGAACTCGCGCACCGCCACGCCGGTCCCCGCGCCCAGGTTGAGATGCCGATAATCCTGCACGACCCAACCGGCGGCGGTCAGCTTCTGGTCGATGATCTCTCGGGCGTATTCTTCAGGGGTGGGCATGGGTATTCTCCCGCCGGTCATTGGGGGCAGGTTTTGTATTCAGCATTGATAGCGTGGCATGAGGTAGCTGAGTCAGCATCGACGCGTATGTCGGCGGCTATGCAGTCGAGGATATGAGAAAGGTTAGATGACTTGAACATGAGTACCCCGAACGAATTTCATTCCCTTGCATCGGAAGAACCCCTTCGATAAAATGCAATTATCGAAGCATCTTCTTCATGCTGGGGCCATATCTCGCCAGGCGGAACCGGGCGAGGTTTTTTCTTCAGAAGTATATCATAGCCACTGATAACCCTACCTGCTGGATTTCTCTACAGCGATTATTCAGCCCGCGATCTCCCATGTCTCTATCACTTGACTGGCTTGCGCTGATTCACTTCCGGGGTGGCAAGGGGCGGGTGTAATTGTTGCGCAATGGCGATGTAAAACGCGTCTGCGCCGCGCACCCCCAGGTCAACCTCCACGCGAACGGCAATTTGCCGGTGACGGCGCAGGCTGATCAGGAGTCAGCGCGAAGGTATCCGCCGCCACAGCCGGGTGCTGGAAATGTGACTTCTGTGGTGGGTGAAAAGTCCGCCGGAGGGGGTCATGATTTTATAGCTTTCGCAGTTCATCCAAACCAGAAACGATCTCATCCCACGACCACGGTTGCGCCAGGAGCGGGTGCAGGTCTCGTTCCCAGTCTGTGCGTACGTTCTCCAGGGCGCTTTCGAACAAGGGTGGGCTGAATTTCAAATCGTACAACACCAATTTCTGGTTAAATAAATCTATATCTGGCCTGACCCCCTGGCGAATGAGAAACCAAATATCATACAAATCCCGCGGTTTACCACGTGTGAGCATGGCACGCACTTTCTCAGCAAGCATGTGTTCCAGGCTAATAGCAGTCACGACGAATGGCCGCAGGTCGTCGTAGTCTGGGGATACTAATTCACGCCTGGTGTTCACCGATTCCTGACGCCGGTTGATATCCACCCGCACTCTGCCTTTGGTGCGATCGCTGCCATCGTAGAGCGGCCCCTGATAACTGATATCGAGGCTGTAACTAACTTCCGAGGTCCACTGATTGCGAATTTCACTCATCACACCAAAAGATTCCATCCCTTTCGACACTCCTTGCCAAAGGGATTGCAACGCGTCCAAATCCGCAGGCCCGTTGAAGTCCAGGTTTTCCGAGTATCGGGGGCCGCGGTAAACAATGCGCAGTGCTGTCCCACCTTTGAAAATCAATTCTTGGGAACGGCTGTAGAGCAGGAAGAGGAGCAAATGCTGGATGTAGTCCCGCTCCTGGGCTTGCATCCCAATGCTGTTCCGCTGGGCCAATCGCTGGATTTGTGTACGCGTAAGCATCAACCAACTCCTTCGGGGAACAAGGTTTCCGGGGCAAGATTGGCGTAAATCCGCCACTGCGTGTCGTATGGCCCCCCTCGCTCTCGGGCCGGTTCCAGGTTTACCGGCCCTTGGGAAATCTCCAATCCTTCTACCGTCACTCCCAACAAGTCCAATAAATAGCCCAAACGCGAAGCGAGGCTCCGGCTGCATAAGGCATTGGCGTATTTCACCAAAGTTTCGATGTCGATATCCCTGAGCGCGTTTCGCAACGCTTTGGCGACCTCGGACACACCTCCCGCGTATTGTGGGCGGTGGAGGCTATCTATGATGGCTTTGGCTTCATCCGCAATCAACACAGGCAGATCAGCGTGTATTTCTCGGCGATAGCCAAAAAACTGGGTGGGTTTCAGCTTGATAAATTTATACGTGACCCCACGAAAGGTTATCGCCGGTTTCTTGCGGGTTGTGCAAATAAAGACCGTTTGGGGCACCTGTTCGGTGAAACCATAAAAATGCAGGGCCGACCAACAAGACACATAACCGGGTGTGACCAAGTGGTTGCCGATAAACAAGTGGTTGGATAGAACCTGTTCGGGAGCTAACCCAAGCAGGAGATATTTGCCGCGTTCCGGTCGGGCTACCAGTCCTTCCGATTCCATCCGCGTGAGCAGGCGCGCAACCTGCACCGAGTTCATGTCGAACAAGTGCGAGAACGTCCGGCTGCTGAAAGCGAAAAGGTCGTTTTGTTGCAAAGTTTGGGCAATTGAATACAGGGATGTGTGTTTACTCATAGGCGTAATATTGATGCCATTTTTCAATGTATTATACACCCAAACTGGATGCCTTAGCGCAGGGCGGGCAGTTCCCAGTGCAGGGGCGGGAAATCGCCCAAATCCTGGGTGACTCGAAATCAGAGCAAGGGGTGAATGGTATAATGGAACAAGCTATTTATTATGAGGAGCAAACTGATGAATACTAGAATTGCGACCATTTATGAAAACGGTGTCTTGCGCCCACTCACGCCGCTCTCTTTGCCGGAACGCGCACGTGTGCGGATTTACGTGGAGAAGGTCGAGGAGAGGCCAGCAACAAGTATCGATGAACATCGCGTCCAGGTGCAGGAGACTCTGGCCGCCGCCGGGTTACTCCTGATACAAGAAGAATCCCACATCGCGGCCAGCCCACTTTTGGCTGAACGGCGTGAGGAATTGGCTCGACTATTTGCTGCCGAAAAGCCGCTTTCTGAGGTGATCATCGAGGAGCGGGAGGGACGTTAATGGCGGACTATTATGCGGACAGCAGCGTCCTGGTCAAGCGGCACGTTAACGAAACGGGCACTGCCTGGTTTCAGGCGTTATGCGTTCCAGCAACAGGCAATAATATCGTTACAGCCCGCATCAGCATCGTTGAGGTTTACAACGCGCTGAATCATCGTAAGCGAGAAAACTAACTCGATGGCCTGGATTATATGGACATCACAGCAGATGTTGCTGCCATTTGTGCAAGTGAATACCAGTTTGTAAAGCTGACAGACTCAATAGTGGAACGTTCGAAAATGTTGCTGGAACGCCATCCGCTGCGGGGGTATGATGCTGTCCAACTGGGATCAGCCTTGTCTGCTAGTGATGTCCTGCAAGCCAGTGGTTCGCCTGCATTGACATTTCTAGTCGCCGACAACCGTTTGTTGGATGCGGCGCAGGCAGAGGGGCTGGCGGTGGACAATCCGAACGATTATTCGTGAGGGTCAAGTAATTTTGTAAGGTGCGGGGTGCGGGTTAGGTGTTAGGTGCAAACGGTATAATCGAAGTGTGAATAGGATGAACGAATGGATGGTTGGAGCATAAAATGAGTATTCAAATGGTCACGCTGGAACTCCCGGCAAAGGTTTATGAAGATTTGCAGGCATTGGCGCAGGCCAGACAGAAAGCACCTGACGAGGTGATTGTACAACTGGTCAGAACGGCCCGACAACAAACCGCCTGGAATGATAAATTGGCAGCATTGCGTCAGCAAATTGCACAAGACGGCGGCCTGAACGTTGGTGCCACACGCGATGAAGTTGTAGATGCTTTGCGCCGCACACGCCATGAAATTTTCGAGGCCGAGTATGCGCATCTGTATCGATAGCTGCGTCTTCATCCACGCCTTAGACGAGAGCGATCCCGATAACTTGCGCCTGCTGGACAATATCGGGAATGGCCTGATGTTGATGATTCCATGTCTGGTAGCCCAGGAAGTGACTCGCAATCTACAAACACTTTCAATAGCGCGGCAGGGCTGCGCTCTCATAGCTGGTTCGGGGGATTTCGGTGGCCTGGTTCTGGTTTCTCAGCATCGTGATCGGCTGTCTACCGCGTTATGCCCGGCAACAGTACCCCCTCTGTGCGTTTCGTTGCTGCGACTTTCGCGCAGCATCCCGTGCGTAGCCTGCCCGAAGGGTGCGACAGGGAGCCAATCGCCCCGACACTAACGTGTTTCCAACACGTTTTCTATAGCAGACACCGAATTCATTCGGTGTGCTCTCTTCGCATTTCTTGCGGGCTGTTGCGCCTGCCCTGGCGCGCACCAACACCGATAACGAACGGCTGGCTTGCATCATCGAGTTCATCGACAGAAACGATCACTTTTTTTTGAATTTGAGTATGCCGGCTGGCAAGGCCGCGCTGGAAGCCGCCGAGGGCATCGCGGGCAGCAGCATAATCACCGTGATGGCCCGCAACGGAACCGATTTCGGTATCCGACTGGCGAGCATGCCCGATCGCTGGTTCACCGCGCCAGCGGGCGAGGTGGACGGGTTGTACTTCCCAGGATATACTGCCGCGGACGCCAATCCCGATATCGGTGACAGCACGATCACGGAGACTGCTGGCTACGGCGGATTTGCGATGGCCTCTGCGCCTGCCATTACTCAATTTGTCGGTGGCAGCCCTCGAATGGCGTTGGACACCACCCGGGAGATGTAACAAGATTATCAGGTAAACAATGTATACAGGAAATAAACACATTTGATACCTGTCTACTTGTTTTTCTTGTTTAGGAACGGGATTAAATAACTTGCTTTTTTGTATCCTAACGTGAGCGCAGGTTGAGTAGTGTAGGCACACGCTTTTTGTGCCGGAGCCGACCTATGCAGGTACTGCGCACCTGCACTGCGTGTGGCGCAAGTGTCGAAACCCAGCGGATTACGGCAAATTAGTCTATTTTCAAATCCCGTTTGGTTTCGATACGTCTCTCCGTACCTCCGAGCCTACTCAATCAGCACTACGCCCATATTTGGAAATTGGTAAGATATTTAATTCTCATTACTTACATTGTTTACCATGCTTACCTTGTTTACCCTGTTTACCCTGTTTACCCTGCTTACCTTGTCTACCGATTAGCAACCCGAATTCAACAACTACAATCCTAAAACGGAGGTATTACCATGAAAGTAATCGATCTAACCGTTCCTCTTGGCATTGGAACACCACCCTGGCCGACCTATGAGCCGCTGCAAATCAAGTATTTCAAGCGTCTGGCCCCCAATGGCGCTAACGGCCAATTATTGACTCATTCCAATCACCTGGGCACTCACATTGATGGCGAGATTCATTTCTACACGCCTGGCAAAGATATTGCCCAATTAGAAATGGATTTTCTGGTCAACGATGGCGTGGTTGTCGATTTGAGCGATGTGGCCGGAGATTATGATATCTACACCAGCAAGATGGTCGAAGAGCGGGTGGAAGTCCGCGAGGGCGACATTCTCATCATCCACACCGGCTATCACCATTTCGGTTGGGATCACCCCACTGCGGACGAGATCCGCTATATGGTGAAACATCCCGGCCCCGACCGCGAGTTCGCCGAGTGGGCCAAAGCCAAGAAATTGCGCTGGCTGGGCGTGGATTGCGGCAGCGCCGATCACCCCATGAACACCATCATCCGCGATTGGATGCCGCGTCAGGCCAAAGAAGCCGATAAATTCTTTCAGAAGAAATTTGGTATGTCGCTGGCTGAGAAATTCGATGAATCCAAGTATCAGTTGATGCACATCGAAATGTTCCCCCACGGCATCATCCATGCTGAATGTATCGGCGGCGATATTGACTTGCTGCTCAATCAACGCGTCACGATTGGCTTCTTCCCCTGGCGGTTTGTGGATGGCGAGTCCTGCATAGGCCGCTGCGTGGCCTTTGTGGACGATGAGCGCTACGAAGAGTTGATGGCCCAGAAAGCGGTTTTGCCAAAGACCCGCTTTGGGGATGGCTACGCTCCCGCGCATGTTGATCAATTGAACAAATTGAGTCAGGCGAATATGGGGTGAATCACTGACCGCACGGAAAAGGACTGTCAGTCCTCTGAGAGCTGACAGTCCTTTTCGTTTGTTGGCTCTCTGAGATAATGTGGGGCGCGGTACACGGATTGCACGGATTTTACGGACACCGTGCCGGTACGGCGTAAATCAAAAAATCCGTAAAATCCGTGCAATCCGTGTACAAAAAGATTTTAACCACACATAACATCAAATAGCTAGTTTGTTTAAATCAACCCATCCTCCCGCAACTCTGCAATCCTTTCATCGTCATAACCGGGCACATCCCGCAAGATTTCTGCGTTGTGCTCGCCCAGCAGCGGCGGGGGATAGCGCACAGTCGGCGGCGCGGTGACCACGTTGAGGGGCGAGGCTCCAATCTTCACCCTGCCAGCGGTGGGATGCTCGACTTCCACTGTCACCTGGAATTCAGGCGGTTGCTTCAATAGAATGCGGATGATGCGGATACAGCGAATCACCGCGGATTCTTTAAAAATTAATATCCGCGTCAATCCGCTTTATCCGTGTCATCCGTGTTCTATTGAAACAACTTTCAGCAGCCGCCTGAACGATTCCTAATCATCCTATGAGACGAGGGCCTCTAATTCCAACGCCCATTGCAACAATGCTTCGTCGGCGTACCAGCGTGCAGCCACCTGCAGACCCAGCGGCAATCCAGCCTCGTTAAAGCCAGACGGAATATTAAGCGTTGGCAGACCGCTGTGAGTCCAGGGGAGATTCATCACCGGGTCGCCTGTGCTATCCAACCCGCGGGGTGCCGCGCCAGGAGCGGACGGGGAGAGCCACAAGTCGATGCTGTACTCGTCCATCAGCGCGGTTAACTCGTCACGGAGCTGCTCGCAGCCCTGCAATGCCTCAGCCAATCTTTCGGGGGAGGTTGCCTGCCCGCGTCGGATCAGGTCTCCAGTTTTCGGATGGTAAAGGTCGCCATATTCTGGGAACCACGTTTGATGTGTCCGCGCGGCCTCGGCTGCGGTAATGAGATTGTGGCGGGCGGAAATATCGTCGTAATCGGGCATGGCTGGCACGCGCTTGACCTGGTATCCCGCTGACTGCAACCGCTGGCACACGGTCTCGAAATGAGCCAGCATTTCCGCGTCAGCTTTTCGCAGATACGGCCCATCTGGAACGCCGAGCACCGGTTTTCGCACCGTTGAAGTCTCACACCATCCCTGGCACAGTATACTCGCCATCATTTGCGCGCTGGCAATATCCGGGGTGAAGAAGCCGATATGATCGAGGGATGATGCCAGCGGGATGACCCCGGCTTTCGAGATGCGGTCGTAGCTGGGTTTGAAGCCTACCACGCCGCAATAAGATGCCGGTCGGGTGATCGATCCGATGGTTTGGGTGCCGAAAGCGAAAGGAACCAGACCCGCGGCGACCGCGGCCGCCGATCCGCTGCTGGACCCTCCGGGTGTGTGGGCCAGATTGTGGGGATTGTGCGTCGGCCCCGGGGCGAAATAGGCGAACTCCGTGGTGACTGTTTTCCCGAAGATCAACGCGCCAGCATTTTTTAGGGCGGTCACACACGCGGCTTCGGGGCCAGTCAATATCTCCGGGGGAAGCTGGCTGCCGGCGTGGGTGGGGAATCCCTCCACGTGGAAAATATCTTTGACGCCGGTGGGAAATCCGTAGAGAGGCGGGCGGGCCTCCGGGTGGGGATAGCGTTTTCGAAGCGCATCAGCCTCAAGTCGGAGTCTGGCAAACCGGTCTTCTTCGGGGAGAAAAGCCAGCACCTCGGGTTCACGTCGATTGAAATGCTCTTCGAGTTCTGCCAGGTAATCTATGATTTCTATCTTCCCCTGGCGTAAAGCGCTGATAAGTTTTATGGTATCTGTGTGCTTGAGCATTATTTATCCTCCTCCAGGAGTAACTACTTTGACAATGTTACATTAGACGTTATTGGTAATAACGTAGCGGACGCGGATGAACGCGGATGAACGCAGATTTTTTAGTGGTTTATCAGCGTAAATCTGCGCTCGTCCGCGTCCCGTGAAGGGCTTTGGCTTATTTCCAATAAAGTCTATTAATGTCTCTGCGAGCGGAGTTTACGGAGCGTGGCAGTCTCCTTCTCGCCAAGGATGAGATTGCTCACCTGCACTGCACCAAACGCAGTGCGGTGCAAGTGTCAGCGGAAAAGCTGCTTCGCAATGACAATTACCAAGATCAATATCGGCCTGTCGAGATTCTCCCTATTTCTTTGGAATCCAGGATCAGCACAGTTTCCCCCTCGCCCAGGATGCTCACTCCGGTCAGACCGGGGATATTGCGCAGGGCAGCCGGTAATGGCTTGACGACAATCTCCTCGTGCCCCAGAATCGTGTCCACTTCCAGGCCAATTGTTTGCCCATTGTGCTGTACGATAAGCGCGCAACGCGGATCGGAATCGGCCTCGGAAATTTGCAAGAGGTCGCTTAACCGGCACAAAGGCAGCACGCCTTCATCCAGGCGGATGACTCGCTGGTTGCCAATATACTCTATCCGGGCTGAGTCGAGTTCTATAATGCGCTCGACTTGAGTTACGGGAATAGCGTACTGTTCATTTCCCACCCGGATCAGCATAGCATTCACCAATGCCAGCATCACCGGCAGCTTGATGCGGAAGGTGCTCCCCTGCCCTGGACATGTTTCGATCTCCAGAGAACCTCTCAGCGACTCCACTTCCTTTTTGACGACGCCCATTCCCACCCCCCGGCCAGAGATACTCGTTACTGTTTCGCTCAGTGAGAATCCTGGGTGGCAGATGAATTCCAGAATCTGGGTCTCGTTCATCTCTGCAATCGCTTCTAGCGTGATAATGCCCCGTTCCACAGCGGCGGAAGCAATACGCTGCCAATCCATGCCCCGCCCATCGTCGCCGACTTCGATAACCACCATATCACGCTCCCGCCGGGCAGACAAACGGAGTGTGCCCGAGGGCGGTTTGCCGGCCGCTTGCCGTTCAGCGGGGGTTTCCAATCCGTGATCGGCGGCATTACGCAGCAGGTGCAGCAGGGGGTCGCCGAGGGCCTCCAATGCTGTGCGGTCTAATTCCACCTCTCCTCCATCGATGATAAGTTGAGCTTCTTTGCCCTCCCGCTTGAGAATATCTCTTACCATGCGCGGGAAACGGTCGAACACGTGGGCAACGGGAACCATCCGCATCTTCAGAACAGCGTCTTGCAGTTGAGCCAGCAAACGATTATGAACTACCAGGGCCTCATTCAGAGGCAATATATCATAACGCTGCCCCAGGCGGGTCAGCACGCTGCGGTGGATGACCATCTCGATGACCACGTTTAGCAGATCATCCAGATGTCTCACATCAACACGAATCATCGTCGCGGCTGCTTGTGGTCGGCGGTCTATGGTCAATTGGTCGGGCAGCAGTCGTCGGTCGGGCTGCAGTCGTCGGTCGGGCTGTAGTCGCCGGTCGCCGGTCTGTCGCCGGTCGGTGGTCTGTCGTCGGTCAGCGGTTGGTTGGTCGGTCGTCGATGGGTCGTCGGTCGTCGGTCGTCGGTCGTCGGGTCTGTAACTCCGCACTCGTTCCAGCGTGGGTGAGATGTCGGTTTCTCCTGTGCCGCCAACGGCCACCTCATTCATCAACATTTGAATCCCATCGTTGGCTGCAAACAGAATATCCACCAATTCCGGCGTCAGTGGCCAGTCACCGTCGCGCACCTTGTGTAACGCGTCCTCGGCAGCGTGGGCCAGGGTTGCAATATTGTTGTAGCCCATCGTGGCCGAATTGCCTTTGAGAGAGTGAGCCGCGCGGAACATCGTTTCGACTGCTTCGGCATCGTCTGGCGTACGCTCCAGGGTGAGTACACACTGGTTAAGCGTCTGTACGTGTCTCTGGGCCTCTTCGATGAACAGGTCGAGAAATTGTGATAGATCAAAATCAGGAATGGCGTCAGTCATGGTGTTGCCTTTCTGGTGACAAAAACGTGGGGGGGGGGGGGGTGGCTGGGGGCGGGTGGCGAATGGAGGATGGCGGCACGCTTCACGCTCTCCGCTCCACGCTTCACGACCCCCGTATCGCTTCAACGATAGCGCGTGGCATTTCGGATAGAGGCAAGACTCTATCCACCACGCCGCGCGCGATGGCGGCCTTGGGCATCCCGAAAATGGTGCTCGATTCCTTGTCTTGAGCCAGTGTGATGCCGCCGGCTGCCTTGATCTGTGTCATTCCATCGGCGCCATCGCTGCCCATCCCGGTCAACAAGACGCCTATGCAGCGGAATCCGTTCAGGCGGGCTGCGGAGGCCATCATTACATCGGCTGAGGGGCGGACAGAGTTCACCGGCGGCGTATCCTGGAGATGAAGCCTGGGACGACCGCGTTCTTTTACGACTACCGTGTGAATCCCGCCGGGGGCAACGTAGGCTGATCTGGCTATCATTTCCTGACCGTCTTTGGCCTCTTCGACGTGCAGAGGGCTGCGTTGATCCAGACGTTGGGCAAAGGATGCCGTGAAGCCGGCCGGCATGTGCTGCACGATCAGCACGCTGGCCGGCAGATCAGCCGGCAGGCGGCTCAAGAGGCTGCCTACAGCTTTTGGGCCGCCGGTCGAAGCGCCAATAGCCAGCACCCAACGATACCCGGTGGCAGGAGGAAAAGGCGTTGTGGTTGGCAGGGCGACCGGTCCCGTATCGAACATCACCCGGTCCAGGTTGACCAGTGTAGCCAGTTTCACCTTATTTATCAATTCGTCACGCACTTTGTACACGTCAATCGAAATAGTACCCGATGGTTTGGACACGAATTCGACAGCCCCCAGTTCCAATGCCCGCACCGCCGCGTCTCCATCTTTGACTCCGCTGAGCATGACTACCGGGGTCGGAGTGTGTTGCATGATCTGTTGCAGGGCATCCAAACCGTTCATGCGGGGCATCTCTATATCCATCGTCACCACGTCCGGGCGAAGAGCCTCTACCTTTTGGATAGCTTCGTAGCCATCAGCCGCAGTAGCCACGACGCGCAGGCCGGGATCACTTTCCAGCAAGTGGGTGATGAGCCGCTGCATGAGGGGAGAATCATCTACTACAAGTATGTCTATGGTTACGGGCATTTATAATACCTCAGTGAGGCGAGTAGGTGAGTGGCGAGTGGCAAGTGGCGAGTGGCAAGTGGCGAGTGGCGAGTGGCGAATGGCGAGTGGAGAGTGGCGAGTGGAGAGTGGAGAGTGGCGACGAAATGCTCTGGCTGCCGTCCTAGGCGGCGGTGGCAGGGGTGGCGGGTGGCAGCATACCGCTTCACTAATATGAAACCTACTTGCTAAAGATAAACACAATTTCTCTCAACATGCTTCAGCATGTTTTCTGTACCAGCCCCCGAATTCATTCGGTGGGGCTTTGTGATGCGTGAAAGTTGGATAACATCGTTTCACGCCTAACGCCTAACGCTTAACGTCTCACGTTTTCACGTCCCACTCCTCCACCTCGGCTACCTCTTCGACTGTCAACAACCGGCTCAAGTCGAGCAGTACGATCAAGCGATCTTCGTGGTGAGTCACCCCGGTGAGGTAGACACCGTTGACCTGGGCGACCATCTCTGGTGGCGGTTCGATGGACTCGTCCGGCAGGCGCAAGATACCAACGACTGAGTCTACTAACATGCCGACAGGCTGCGTTCCCAATTCCACGATCAGGATGCGGGCTTTGTCGCTGTAGGCCTCCCCATCGAGTAAGGCCAGCCGCTTTTTGAGATCTACCACCGGCACTACCTGGCCATGATAGTTGATCATGCCTTCTAGAAAGTGAGGCGCATGAGGTACACGCGTGATGGGTGTCAGGCGCACGATACGCAGCATCTGGCTGATCTCGACGCTGAACTGCGTCTCTCCCAGGAAAAAAACCACATATTGATTGCCTGTTGTTCGTTTGGCTTGTATTGAATGTTTGCTATTCATTCGTCCTTACTCCTAATTCTCTACGCTGTCATTCCCCTGCTTTGCACGCCTTCGGCGAAGGGGACGATGTGCAAGCCTGCGACACTGGCACCGCATGCACACCTGCCCTCCCGAAGGACATACCACCCCAGAACGGTGGTACCTGGGGTCGGGACGATGCCCTATGCAAGGATGGTATGGCGGGCGGTGCCAGGGAGTGTAGGTGAGCAATCTTTCACTTGGCAAGGATGAGATTGCTTCGTTCCTACTAAGTAACATAATACCATGTCATTGCGAACCGATGTTTTGCGGTGAAGCAATCTCCCTCTCGCCAAGGAGGAGATTGCTCACCTGCACTGCGTTCCGGCGCAAGTGTCAGCGGTAAAGCTGCTTCGCAATGACAATTACCGAGTTTGGTTGCCTACCTTTCGGCAGACAGGCGGTGGTAGGCCGCGCTACGAATCATCGAGTAATTCACTACCGTCCGGGAGCAGCGACAGAGGAACCGACTCGCCGGCGTCTTTGAGCCGCTTTCTCTGGCAGGCCTCGAAGTCGCCTTTGCAGTATTGTTGGATAAAATTGTGTTCGACATCAGCAGCAGCCAGGCGTTCGAAAATTGGGCAGCCGGTCAGGTTCGGACAGATCAGGATAGAAGTGGATGCAATTTTGGAGACAATCTGCCGCAGGCCGTTGGCTACTTCAGCTAATATTTGGGCAGAAATGGTTACTTGCACGATGGAGGCGGCCTGCTCTTCGATCGATGCGGCGATCTGTTCGGTGGCAGCCGCGTTCCTCTCGGTCACGCTTGCGATCCCGTTTACCGCCTCTACCATGTCGGCAGAGGCTCTCTCTTGTTCCCCTGTCATGATGTTAACTTGTCGGGTCAATGTGAGAGTCTGCATCGTGCCTGTTTGCATCTCTTCCATGCTTGTTAATACATCTACCAGTTGTGCTCCGATTTCGTGACTCAGCACATTGATCTCCCCCACCGAATGGGCTGAATGTTCAGCCAGCCGGCGCACCTCATCGGCGACCACTGCGAAGCCCGCACCGGCCTCCCCAGCCCGGGCGGCTTCGATCGAAGCATTGAGAGCCAGCAGGTTGGTCTGGCCGGCGATTTTCTCCACCATGATCACCACTTGTCCAATCACTCCCAATTTGTCACCTAAATCCTGTACCACCCGGGCGGTGTTTTGGGCCAGTGTCTGTGCCTGGGCCGAAGACTCACCAGCTTGACGAGCGTCACCGCTGATTTGGTGTGTGGCGTCCGCCAACTGGGCCATGGCTTGCGAGGCTATTTCCGCCTGCCGGGTTTGAGAACCGGCGCCTATGGCCATCTGACCGGTGGCTCTGGCGATTTCCTCTGTGCCGCTGCCGACTTGTTGCATCGTGGCTGCCAATTCTTCAGCCAGGGGCGCCAACCGGGCGGCTGCTTCGATGACATCGGCGATCAGCCCCTCGTTGGCCGCCAATTGCAAGCTCAACGCTTGAGCATCATCCTCGGATTGGCGGATTGCCAGGGTTACGTCCCGTCCAAACAGCCAGGAGAGCAAAGCCAGCACATAGTTTACTGCCAGCGGAATACTGAGAAACAAGGCTTCGTTCCTTTCGGTTTCAGGCAGGTCGGCGGCGCTCCAACCTCCACGCAGGGTTATGACGATCAGCAAGAGCAAGGCAATAACGGTGGCTGTGACAAAAGAGCTGCGAGGGGTGAGTAACATGCTGGTCGCGACCGTCGCGGGGAGCAGGATGAAAGGAGCGATGAGGAAGAACAAAGGGGATACAGACGGCGCCAAAAGCGCTCCGGTGACGAATAATATCCAGCAACTCAGGAAGAGGATGGAGGCCAGACGCAGCTGCTTCCAGCGCAGCAAACCATAACACACAAGTATCAGTAGTAGCAATGCGGCTTGGGCAACAGCAATTATGGGTGAGAGAGAACGAAGCAAGCTGACTATCAGTCCGATGGCGGTAAACGCGCCAAAACTGAACAGCAAGAGATGCAACATGCGTGCCTTGCGTTGATCTTCTGCTCGCTCATAGATTGGTTGGGATAAAGTGGACATTTTTCCTCGTTGCGGGGTGTCAGGTGTCAGGGATCAGTAAATCAGTAGGTCAGTAGACCAGTAGGTCAGTAGATAAGGAATCAGGTAGCTGTTCCCTGATCTACTGATACCTGGTTTCCTGCCTCCTGCTTCCTGCCTCCTGCCTTCAAAACAGGCTACCGCCGTCTGGGCACAGCGTCGGCGGGACTGGCTTGCCGGCGTCTTTGCGTTTCTTTCTTTCGCATTCTTCGAAGTTGTCTTTGCAATATTGGCTGATGTAATTCGACGTATATGCGGAGAAGCTCTCAAGAAACTTACAGGCGTCAAAGTTTGGGCAGATGGCGCGCTCCCCGGTTGTGAACTCAGATACGGTCTGCTGCAAGCTATTGGCTAGTTCAGTTAAAACCTGTGCGGAAGAGGCTAATTGCTCCATCGAGGCTACTTGCTCTTCGATGGATGTTGCGATCTGTTCGGTGGCGGCTGCATTCTCTTCGGCCACGGCAGCCATATCGTTGACTGCCTCCACCATGGCTTCTGAGGCCCGATTTTGTTCTTCTGTCGATGTTTCGACCTCCTGGGCTAAGGATACTGTATATGTTGCTCCCGTCTGGGTTTCTTTCATAGCCGCTAGTACCTCCCGCAGGCGGTCTCCAATTTCCTGGCTCAGTGTCGCGATTTCTCTCACCGAATCTGCCGAGTATTCGGCCAACCGGCGTACTTCGTCGGCCACCACCGCGAAGCCGGCGCCGTGCTCACCGGCTCGGGCTGCCTCGATGGAGGCGTTCAGGGCCAAAAGATTGGTTTGGTCGGCGATCTTTTCCACCAATGTTACCACCCGCTCGATTTCGCCCAGTCTTGTCCCCAGGGTTTCAACTACCTGGGCTGTGTTTTGCACCGATTCCTGGGAGCGGTTTGAAGCCTCTCCGGTCTGGCGAGCATTCTCGGCGATCTGACCGGTGCTGGCGGCCAGTTGAGCGGCTGAGTGCGAAGCGTGCTCCGCCTGACGGGCCTGATTGGCTGCCCCTTGCGACATCTCACTCACGGTTATAGCGATTTGCTCGGCGGAGGTGTTCATTTGTTCTGTCATGGCTGCCATTTCCTCGCTGGAGGCGGAAAGTTGCTGCGAGGTCTGCACGATCTGCTCCAATAGATGGCGCAGGTTTTCGACCATGCGGTTGAAGGCCGTAGCCATGATGCCTATTTCATCTTGTGAAGTGACAGGGATGGTTTGAGTCAGATCGCCGGCTGCGGCTCGTTCCGCTACGCGGCTCATCACCACCAGGGGTGAACTGATACGATTGATATTGAAGCTGGTTACCACCAGAATGATGGTCAAGATGACAAACCCCGTCAGCAGCGACATATTACTGCTGTGCTGAATATTGGCCACAATATCGTTACGCAGGGCGCTGAGCTCGACAATTCCGATAAGTTTCCCAGAATAATCGTACAGCGGCCCATCCAGTACACCGTAATGGTCCCCGGCTTGTGAAATTCTGCTGATAACCAACTCTTCAGTCTCGCGCACCTGTTTGTATATTTCAGCGGGCAGCGGTAAACGTTCATCCGTAGTCGAGGCATAGAGCCACAAGTCATCACTCACCACTGACTCGGCCTTGTCTATGTTCTCGAACATGTCAATCTCGTCGCTGCTGGCAATTAAATAAATGCACGCATCCATATCACGTTGTGAGGCGTAGTACCTCAAAAATGATTCCCCGAAATCAAGGCCAAATTCCACTGTTCCAACGTGCTGCCATCCAAGGCTAATAGGAGCGATACCCCGGATTACCAACCCATCCCGGCCTTTCTCCAAACCGCTAATGGAGGTTTGGTTAGCATTGGCTGTTACAACCAAGCGGCGAAAGGATGACAGGTCGTCGCCGTATTCATCCGGTTTGTGCAATCGCAGGAACGAAGTGGCCGGCGGTGTGTGGAAGTGAAATACGTATAGGTCAATTTTTTCGTTCAGCTCATCATAGATTGGTAAGGCCAATCGCATCAGTTCATCCCGATCCCGTGCAGCTAAGGCTGCCTGAACGTCAGGCTGTTGGGCTAGACTTAGTGCCAGCGCCAGAGATATTTCACCATGATCAACTATCGTTGTAGTCAAGGATGTGTAGTGATCCCGAAATAGCCGATCTTCTTCTTGCTCGGTCAGGTTGTTTTGGTTGATGATAGATAAGGTCACCAGTACCGCTACAGTGAGGGTGAGACCAGCAGCGATGAAGAGGAACATACGCTGTGTGATCTTCAGCCGCGCAAATAAATTCCGCCGCTTTTTATCAGATGATGAATTTTGCTGATTCATTTTTCACTCCTTAATAGACTCGCTGATTCGCCGACTCGCCGACTCGCCGACTCGCTCTTCCGATAAATACGCAGCCGCCCGTCCACGGCCTTCAACTGGCTGGAGAACGCCAGGGGAAGCATTTCCGCCATGCCCAACATCAGGCAGCCGCCCGGTTCGAGATGGTCGAGCAGGTGTTGTATGATTCTCTTCTGGTGCTGGCGTGTGAAGTATATCAGCACGTTGCGGCACAGGATCAGGTCGTAGCTCGGCAGAGGGGGCGGTTTGGCCAGATCGTGCTGCTGGAAAGTGACCATCTGCCGGATCATTGGCAGTACTGCATAATTGTCACCGATCTGCGTGAAATACCGCTCGACGAAATCGGCTTGTCCCCCCGAGGGAGAAAAACTGAACGCTTTGTACACTCCCCGGCGGGCATGCATCAAGGCGGCCTCGTCCAAATCGGTGGCGTGAATCTTCACATCCCAACTGGGCAAGGCTGGCCCCAGTAAGTCAGCCAGGATCATGGCTACAGAATATGGTTCCTCACCGCCAGCGCATCCCGCGCTCCACACGGTCAATCGCAAGCGTCTAGTCTGGGAACGCCTGGCGATAAGGACCGCCAGGACCGCGTTGTGCAGAGCGCCGAAAGCAGCCCCGTCGCGAAAGAAGTAGGATAGGTTGATGGTGATGGTGGTGAGAAACGCATTTATCTCAGAGGGGCTGGAGCGCAGCACTTCCAGATATTCCCCGCAGGTATAGACTTCACATGCTCTCAGGCGCACTGCCAGCCGGCGGCGCAGGAAACTGTCTTTGTATTGGCTGCAATCCAACCTCCGCTCACGGTGAACATAGGCCAGAATGGCCTCGAATGCCCGTTCTTCGCTGTCCCCATCTAACAGAGATTTATCGGATTTAGGCATCATAGCTAAGTTCAATGGAGCTTGAGAAAAAATAAGTGACCAAGAGGCGGGAGGTGTGAAACGTGATACGTGGGGCGTGGAGCGTGGGGTGTGGAGCGTGGGACGTATCGCGTTTTCCACTCCGCTGCGCTTCAGGGACTGCGGCACGTTTTCACGTATTGTAGCATAAAACGATTCCCGTGTATGTCCGTTCCTTGACATCCCCAAGAGCCTCCGATAAAATCGTGTGGCTTTACGGAAGGGCCTGTAGCGCAGCTGGGAGCGCGCATCAATCGCACTGATGAGGTCGCGGGTTCGAATCCCGCCAGGTCCACTGGTTGACGGTTTTGCCTTTTATGGTAAAATCCCGCAAGTTGACAAACGGGGCCCATAGCGCAGCTGGGAGCGCGCTTCAATGGCATTGAAGAGGTCGTGGGTTCGAATCCCACTGGGTCCACAAAGCTAGGGACTAGGAAACTAGGAACTAGGAATCAGGAACTAGTAAACTAGGGACTAGGAATCAGGAAACTAGGAAGCAGGTAATTAGGCTAATCCCTAGTACCTAATCCCTAGTCCCTAGTCCCTAAATTTACAAGCCATAACAGGAGTACTAGGTTATCTGCCAGAGAGCCGGGGTCACCGGGTGAAAGCCCCGCAATGGTGTCAGCAGAACGCCCCAAAACCGAACTCGCCTGTTAGCCCTGGTTTTCAGGGCAGGCTTCGCCAGTGAGATGGAGTATTCAGTTATCAGTATTCAGTATTCAGTCACAACTCTTCAAACTGAATACTGGACACTGAACACTGATAACTGACCACTAGCCGGCGGCGGGTACGCCCGTTACAGCGAACTTGAGAGGTCAAATTAGTCTAATAGTTGAGTAGTCAGATAGTCAGGTAGTCATCCAATCCCGCATGAACAGGATTTTTGACTACAAGACTAAGAGACTACTGAACTATGAGACTAGTAGACAACCAGGGTGGTACCGCGGAGAACCCCTTCGTCCCTGAGTGGCGGAGGGAATTTTTTGTTAAAGACCGAGGATGGAAGACGGAAGACAGGAGGCTTGTTATGAACAGTATCCATTTCAACAATAAATATCATGAGGGCATGCCCTCCCTTCTCGCTCTCCTCCTTCGCCTCCGGGAGCAATCTCCAATCTTTCCTCATTAATCTTCAATCTCTACTCTCGAATTTCAGGAGAAAACACAATGACCAACAAATACATCCCTACCGATATCGAACCAAAATGGCAGGCTAAATGGGACGCGGATGGCTTGTACCATTCCGATATCGACCATTCCCGGC
>JBDRGC010000122.1:0-13104 GCA_043818215.1 Chloroflexota bacterium
AAACAGGTTCAGGTTGTGCCGTACCATGCTTGAGCATGTTTTCAATGACAGACCCTGAATTCATTCGGGGGGCTGACCATCGACAACCACCAATTTACCAATTTACTAATTTACCAACCTACCAATTTACCAATCTACCAACCTACCAATCTACCAACCTACCAACCTACCAACCTACCAATCTACCAACACACCAACCTACCAATATACCAACCATTGATCCCATCGCCTGTGATGGCTGCGCGGCCTGTGTGTACCAATGTCCGGTAGACGCCATCACCATGCACGATCAGGTTGTCGGGGAATGGTTTCGGTCCGAGAGTCGTTATGGGCCATTATTCCACGCCTCCTTGCGCGCGGCCCAGGAAAATTCCGGCAAATTGGTCACGTTGGTCAAGCAACAGGCGCGTTTACTGGCTATGGACGAAGACTACGATTTGGTGCTTGTGGATGGCCCACCCGGCATCGGCTGCCCGGTCATCTCGGCCGTATCTGGCGCTGACCTGGCCCTGATCGTCGCCGAGCCCACCGCCTCCGGCGTACATGACATGCGCCGCGCCTTAGAGACCACGGCTCATTTCAAAGTGCCGACTCTGGTGTGCATCAATAAAGCTGATATCTACCTCGAAGGAGCAGCAGAGATCGAAGCATTCTGCCATAGCCAGGGAATCCCGGTTGTTGGCAAAATCCCCTTTGATGCCGAGGTGACCAAAGCGATGGTGCAAGGTCAGCCGGTTACATTGTATGCTCCCGATGCTCCATCCAGTCAGGCTTTGTGTAACGTTTGGGCCAGAGTTGCATCTAAATTGAAGGATTAGGATAACGAGCGATGAACAACGCACAAGCCGAAAAACTAAAAAATTTGATCATCACTCGTTTGCGTTTGGTGATTGATCCTGAAACCCGCGCCGATATAATTCGCATGCGTTTGATCGAAAACCTTGAAGTAACCGCCGGTGGTCAGGTACAATACACCTTCCGGCCATCGTCGCTGGTTTGCCCATTAGCTGTATCGTTGGCGCAACAAATCAAGCAAGCAGTTGCTCAAGTCCCTGGGGTAACTTCCCAGCACATCACCGTTGAAGGCTACGTAGCCGCCGAGCAATTGACCATGTTAATTAATCGATAAGGAGAAATACTTTATGCGTATTGCAATTTCACTGGAAACCAATGATGGGCTGAACAGCGCCGTAGCGCATCACTTTGGCCGCTGTCCCTATTTCGCGTTGGTAGATATGAATGAAAAAGAGATTCAGGCTGTCGAGGTGATTGACAACCCGTATTATTCCAGTCACGAGGTAGGAGAGGTGCCGAAGTTTATCTACGAACAGAGTGCTGATGTCATGCTCAGCGGCGGCATGGGGGGCCGGGCTATCCAATTCTTCCAACAGTTTGGCATCCAAGCCGCAACTGGCGCAACCGGCACACTGCGCTCTGCGCTGGATGATTACCTCGGCGGCGGATTGAGTGAAGCTGCACCGTGCAGCGAAAGTGTTGCCCACGGGCATAATGGACATCGCCATTAAGAAAGGGATATTCCACCACAAAGGCACAAAAAAGGCACGAAGGAAAAACTTTAAAATTCTTAACTTTGTGCCTTTGTGCCCTCGTGGTAAATATTCTTGTTTTCTGGGCAATCTTTTCATTGATAAGTGCCTGAAATGAGCCTGCTGAACAAATTGTTGGATACCCTGCCCGACGGTAGAATAGCCCAGGTATGTATTAGTACCCACTGGACGGCGGTGGATGCCGAAATCGAAGGCCAAAGACGCTGCGGTCTGGCCTCATCCCTGACCGCTGAATATCACCGCCACGGAGAGACAGACGTACCTCAAGCCGGGCACTTGGAAACCCTATCTGGTTTGGAATTGGCCGCTCTGGCTCAGTCTGACCAGCTTGCCCTGGCCAGTGTTGGTGTGGCGGCCATCAACGCTTTGATCCCACCGCGGCCCGAAACCTGGGTGGACTTGAACGCCGAGGAAGTTATCGCTGAACACGGCAAAGGCAAGAAAGTTGTCCTCGTGGGTCATTTCCCCTTTATTCCCCGGCTGCGATCACGCGTCGGGGAATTGATCATCTTGGAGAAGCGTCCAGAATCGGGAGACCTGCCCGCGGATGCGGCCTTCGATGTGATCCCTGGGGCGGACGTGGTAGCTATCACCGGGACGACGTTGATCAATCGCACTCTGGAAGACTTGCTGGAACTTTGTTCGCCTGGTGCGCATGTCATCCTGTTGGGGCCAAGCACCCCCCTCAGCCCAGTTTTGTTCGATTACGGCATTGATCTGCTGTGCGGGTCGATTGTGACTGACATCGATCCGGTGCTGCGGACGGTGATGCAGGCTGGCAATTTTCGTCAGGTCCATCGCGCCGGTGTTCGTCTGGTTTCTGTGGCGTCATACTGACAAAGGTCATGCCGTCGGCACGCAAAGCGAAGGTATCATTTTATGGGACGCGGACGAGCGCGGACACTTGTACCTGCGGCAAGTGCAGGTGTAAACGCGGAAAAACAAAAAGAATCCGCGTTCTTCCGCGTAAATCCGTGTCCAATGAGCTGTTGTGCGGTAGAAAAAGGAGTTCTCTGAGATATTATGGGGCGCGGTACACGGATTGCACGGATTGCACGGATAAACCCAAAGAAAAATCCGTAAAATCCGCATAATCCGTGTACAAAAAGAGTGTGACCACATAAAACATCAAAGAGCCGAAAAAGGCAAAATAAAGATGAACTCACCCGTCAATGAAATTTCCGAATCAGTAAAGCGAATCCTGGAAACGATTCCCCCGGAAGTTATTCTGGTAGCCGCCGCCAAGACGCGCACATTGGAAGAGGTCAAAGCCGCCATCCAAGCTGGCGTGACGCATATTGGGTATAACTATATTCAAGAAGCCCTGCCGATCATCCAGACAATAGGCAGCCGGGTCACATGGCACATGATCGGTCATTTGCAGCGTAACAAAGCCAAGATGGCCGGTCAGCATTTCGATATGATCGAAACCATTGATTCATGGCAGCTCGCCCAAACATTAGATCGTCATTGTGCAAACTTCGGGAAAACGATGTCTGTGTTGGTGGAAGTCAACAGCGGCCGCGAGTCGAACAAAACCGGTGTGCTGCCAGACGATGTCCACGAGCTTGTCCGTAGGATCAGCGCCTTGGAACACCTCCGCGTGGAAGGCTTGATGACAATGGGGCCGCGTTTCGGCGATCCGGAGGACAGCCGGCTTTATTTCGAGGCCACGCGTAGAGCCTTCGACCGTCTGGCCGCCCTGAATTTGCCCAACGTAACCATGCGATACCGTTCCATGGGCATGAGCAATAGCTATCGCATCGCAATCGAAGAGGGCGCCAATATCGTCCGCATTGGCACCAAACTCTTCGGCGGGCGGTAAAAAAAGAGTAAGTATTTGGCCCCCTGGCGAAATGGAACACGGATGACACGGATTAAACGGATTGACGCGGATTTTTTATTTTATAGAATCAGCGGTGATTCGCTGTATACGCGTCACACTTGCACTTGGATGCAGGTACAAATGTCCGTGTTCTATTAAAGCAACTTTCAGCAGCCGCCTGAACGATTACAACAAAGAATAAAGTGTAATTGCTCAAAATCCTATTGATAGAACTGCATTGCACTTGAAAAGTGCGTTGCAGTTCGGTTCTCTACTAAGGCAGACTCGTGGTGCAATATTATGCCCTTTGGGTACGCGTCCGTGGGGATGCAATGCACCACTAACATTTTGAGCAACCACAAAAAATCCGTGGTATCCGTGGTATCCGTGACATCCGTGTACCATTCCTGACATCGCTTATTCCAGCACAAGTCTAATAAAGGCAGAACACCCATGAAATATATCTTCGGCCCAGTCCCCTCGCGGCGGCTGGGTCAATCTTTGGGAATTGACACCATCCCGCTCAAAACCTGCAATTGGAATTGCATCAATTGCCAGTTGGGGCGCACCCGTCCCGTGACCAACGAGCGGCGTGAGTACATTCCCCGCGATGATATTTTGGCCGAACTAAAACAAGCCTTGAACTCGCACCAGCCCAGCGAAATCGATTGGATCACCTTTGTCGGCTCCGGTGAGCCAACCTTACACAGCGGCATTGGCTGGCTGATCCGGGAAATCAAAGCCATCACCGAGCTGCCTGTGGCAGTGATCACCAATGGAGCCTCGCTTTATCTCCCCGAAGTTCAAGCAGACCTGATGAATGCCGACGCGGTCTTGCCCTCCCTGGATGCTGGCAACTCTGAAAGCTACCGGCGTATCAACCGCCCGCATCCCGAAGCCACCTTCGAGCGTCTGCTGGATGGATTGGCGGCATTCGAGCGGCGCTACCAGGGCAAATTGTGGATCGAAGTCATGTTGATGAAAGGCATCAACGATACCGAGCCGGCCCTGCGCGAGATTGCCTCCGCCTTGCAGCGCATCCAGCCCGATGAAGTCCATATTATTTTGCCCACCCGCCCGCCGGTGGAAACCTGGGTGCAGCCATCTGACGAGGAAGGTTTATTGCGCGCCCGTGCCATTTTGGGAGAGATCACGCAGGTGGTGCATCCAGCCAGCGGCAGCTTTGACTTCAGCGGCAACGAAAATCTGGTCGACGCCATTGTTGGAATTATCACTCGTCACCCCATGCGCGAAGATGAGTTGACCACAGCTTTGAAACAATGGGCCCCCGAAACTGTTGCCCAAACCCTGGACGATTTAGCCACCAGCGGCCGCGCCCAGGTGATCGAACGCTATGGCTGCCGTTTTTGGAGCGCAGCCCTGTCTCACTACCCCGACGAGCAGCACAGCCAGCGGATATCTCCGGATGCGATTCGTCAGCGGGCAGATAGTGAATACTAATTGTACGAACTTTAGGAGAAAATATGACGAGAAAAATATCAGAGTCAGGAGTATATCAAAATCTAACTCTCGTAAAGCATCCCGAGATGCCAGACCGTAATCTTGTGGAACTGGGAATGCTCGCCGATGCTCAAGTTGAAGGCAATAACGTCATTGTGACGCTTGCGCTGCCCACTATGGATGTGCCCATCAAGCAAGATTTGATTGATCTTGTAAAGAAGGCTATCGGTGGAATGGAGTCTAGCCCGGAAGTACAAGTCAAGCTGACGTTGATGGATGCGAATCAACGCGCCACGTTTATGGCGTTTGCAAAGGGAGCGCAGAATCCGCCGCAGCCGGCCGGCCCGGCGGGGAAGATAAGCAAAGTTGTGGCGGTGATGAGCGGCAAAGGAGGCGTGGGTAAATCTTCGGTGGCCGGGTTGCTGGCTTCAGCGCTGCGGCGCCGTGGATTGCGAGTTGGCGTTCTCGATGCCGATATCACCGGCCCCAGTATCCCCATGATGTTCGGCACCCAACAGAGACCAGAATCCGTGCCGGAAGGTATTTTACCGGTCGAATCGTCCACGGGAATCAAAATAATGTCTATCAACCTGTTATTGCCGGATAGCGACCAACCTGTAGTCTGGCGAGGCCCGCTCATCAGCAAAGCCATCGAGCAATTCTGGGGCGATATCGTGTGGGGCGATCTGGATTACCTGGTTGTCGATTTGCCGCCCGGAACCTCCGATGCAGCTCTAACAGTCATGCAGTCATTGCCATTGGATGGAATTGTGCTGGTTACATCTCCCCAGGATTTAGCCGGGATGGTAGTGCGTAAGGCGGCCAACATGGCGAAAAAGCTAGGCGTCCCGTTGGTTGGCTTGGTGGAGAATATGAGTTATGTCATTTGTCCGCAGTGCGGCACGCGGATTGACGTCTTTGGTCCCAGCGGCGCTGAAGCCAACGCTCGGAAGATTGGAACGCCCATGCTGGGGCGCATTCCGCTCGATACTCAATTTTCAGTGCTCTGCGATAGAGGCTCAATCGAAGATTATCACAGCGAAGCCTTCGAGGAGATTGTTGAGAAGGTATTGAACTTCGCGTCTGAAGTGTAGTAAGAATTTCGTTGCTTAAAATGTTAGTGGTGCATTGCATCCCAAAGGATGCAATGCACCACGGTTTGCCTAAAAGACCCCTGGAATCATAAATGATTTTACGCCCACCAAAAGGGAAAATTGTACGTCTTATGAATTCCGTACAAACAAAACCGAATGGTAAATGGTAAATGCTGGCTGCGCTGTATGCACTTCATTTACAATTTACCATTCACCATTTACCATTTACCATTGCATTCCCCCCTGCATAATTCAAGTGACGCCCTCTGGGGAGCCGGGGGGCGTTCCCCTGCATTGACGAAGACAATTTTCGAAAGGATTGCCCATGTGCCAGGTAGCTGTTTATGTAGATGACGAAAAGATCATGGATGATGTCATGTTTGTCGAGCCAGTTCCCGAAGGCGTGCGGCTGATCAAATTGTTTGAGCCGCCTCTTGTGGTTCCTGCTATTATCCAGCGGATAGACTTAATGAAAAATAAGCTATTCTTAGCAAAAATCGAACAGGAAGAGGTGCAGCATGAAGGAGACGGATAAACTTCGAGTGTTGATTCCTCACTGGATCGAGCACAACCAGGAACATGCTAACGAATTCTTGGATTGGGCCTGGCGCGTTGACCAGACCGACGAGGCCGCAGACGCCATCGCGGATGTGCGGGCCGCGGCTGAGTCCATGAAGGCTGTCAACACCTGCTTGCAGGCAGCGTTGGAGAAATTAGGCGGCCCGTTGGAATACGACCACGGTCACGACCACGGTCACGACCATGACCACGATCACGATCACGACCACGAGAAAACCCACGATCACACACATCACCACCACCCTGGGCATGAGTGATTCTGATAAAAAAGGACCTCTGATCTCTATCAACCGCCGCAACTTTATCACTGGAATGTGGCATGGCGCGTTTCTGGCCCTGGGCGTATCGCTGACCCAGCCCACAACTGTCATCTCCGCGTTTGTGGCTGAATAGACGTTTCCACGACTCATCAAGGTTAGTCTCGAGTGCTGTGCATCTTGAACCGTGTGGAGTCCACACGGAAAAAGCTTGTCCGTAAATATGACGAGGTCAGCTGCTCAAGGGCGATGTTGTGGATATTGACACAATCGAGTGGCATGTTTGGGTTTGATTTTCTCCATTTTCAAGTGTCGAAAACAGGCTTAGATCCAATAGCCGTGAATGAAAATTTATCTGACACAACACAACATCGAATACTTCGACCGTACTCAGTGCAGGTTTGGAAAAAATCGAATTGAAAGTAGATTATTCATGTAAATTTCCATCGCAGCCTGTCTTTACCCTGCGGATAGGTATTTTCTTGATATTACGGGGAAAAAATCTAACATCCTGAGTAGCGGAGCGTAAACCTGCCCTTTCACCACACACCTGCCCCGGCGGGCGGTGCCGGGGGGTTCAAGTGTCGAAGGGTGTGGCTCTGGCATAACCCCGATTTTTTGAGAAGGTGTACGGATAGCAAAATAAATTCATTCCTTTCTCCATTCAGTGTTGTGTTTTTAGGAATCTAACCATCTCAAGGCAAATTCATTCACGGGTATTGGGTTATAATCCGTGTACAAAAAAACTGCCGCTATTACAAAAAAACTGCCGCTATTAATTGAGGAACAACTCTATTACCTATTGGGGTACAGCCCAAGCTTGGTTTGGCACGATGGCCTTGCCGCCCTTTGAATTGGCGCTCAGTCTGGGCTTGAGTACGGTTGTTTTTGGGCGTAGAATTGGAGAAGTGGTTCGCCCGGAGATTTTCAAACATAAGTTACTGAGGCACACAGATGTTATCTGCTATGGTTTTTATCGGTTTACTAATCTTGGCAAACGGTTTTTTTGTTGCTATGGAAATGTCCCTGGTGACTGCGCGCAGAACACGCCTGAAAATAAAAGCAAAAGGTGGCGATTCCAGGGCTACGCAAGTATTGGCTTTCCAAGACCAGCCAGGGGACTTTCTGGCTACTGTGCAAATTGGCATCACCCTGGTTGGAACAGCAGCTTCAGCCATCGGCGGGGCTGGGATAGTTCAGATTCTCTCACCATTTATTGCCCGAGTTCAGGGACTGGCACCTTACTCAGATAGCCTGGCATTAGCATTGGTGATTATCACCATCGCATATTTGACCCTTGTTTTTGGCGAATTGGTGCCCAAGCGTCTGGCTTTGCAGAACGCAGAAGGTATTGCTATGGCATTCACCAGTCCGCTGAGAATTCTTTCTCGTCTCACCAACCTGCCCATGCGTACGCTTTCTTTCTCGACCGATGCTGTACTAAAACTCATCGGCAGTACCGCCACACAACACCCATCCACCAGCTCAGAAGAAATCGAACTCCTTGCAAAACAAGGAGTCGCAGAGGGCGTTATCCAATCTGTGGAGGAGGAATTGATTAGTGGTGTCTTCGATTACACAGAGCGCAATGTACGAGATGTGATGACACCAAGAACAGCTGTGGTCGCATTCAATCTGGATATCCCAACATTGGAAGCGTTGAGATTAGCAAAACAAACCGGATACTCTCGCTTCCCTGTTTACCGTGACAGCCTCGATCATGTTGTGGGGTATGTGCATGTCAAGGATATGATTTGGGCGCAGGGAGATACTCTGCATCAACATACCCGCGTAGCACATTTCATCCCCAGTGGCGCTTCACTGCCTGGAGCTTTTAATCTTCTTGCAAAAACTGGAGGCCACTTGGCCATCGTTCTGGATGAACACGGCGGCACCCATGGCCTCTTGACCTTAGAGGATTTACTGGAGGAGATTGTTGGTGAGATCGAAGATGAACACAGCCCAATCGCTGAACAAATCGAACACAAGACCGAAGGCGAGTGGGTCTTTGCTGGAACGACCCCGGTCTCTGAGGTCGGCGAATTGCTTGGCATTGACTTCCCATCCAAGGGTATATACACTACCCTGGCAGGATTTATATTTGCCAGCTTAGGAAAAATCCCTGAGCCTGGCGACAAAACCAGCCAATACGGATATGTTTTTTCTGTGATGAAAATGGATCGCTTGAGTATTGCAAGCATTCATGTTCAACGCAGTTAATCCATTCAACCGAGTGAATTATTTGGTACACTTGGAACTATCAGAAAACTTTAGTCTAAACCGCCGACAAGCAACCTCAAAAAAAAAGCCCACCCCATCTTCCCCCGAATTATCGAAAAGTTGTCATGAACTTTGTTCAACACCAGGAATGAAAATGGGCTTCTACCCTCTATCCTCTGCCCTCTATTTTCAGAGCAGATACTAAGAAAGATGGTAATACGATGATCGAATTCGAACACACAATTTTTATTCTCTTGTTGTTGAGCGGGGTTCTCAATGCCAAGCCCCCGCGGCAACGTTGGGCAACTTTGATAATCCTGATTGGGGTTATGCTGGTATTCATACCACCGGCCCACTCGATAAAGCTTCCTTGGGATTTAATTTTAGGGTTAGTGATACCCTTGCTATTGTGGCAAAACATCCGCAGAATTGTCAATGCTGATTGGCAGGGGTGGAAAAGTGTGGCTCTCTGGGGGATTTCAGTGCTGGTTTTTAGCTTTGCCCTTTGGTTTGGTGGCGCTTTGAACTGGCCTGGTGCTGTGTTATTTGGCGTGATTGCCGCTAGTATGATCTGGAGGGCCGGCGAACCCGAGAGTGGGGCCAGCTATATGAGCCAGGTGGGACCCCTCACGTTGATTTTCCTGCTAACCGAGGTTGAAGTTGCCATCCAATCACCCGATCACTACTTTGGAGGCATATTCAGCGGCGCGTTTTTCGGGGTGGTAACCGCTTCGATTGGACTTTATTTTCTCCGAAAGGCTTCGCCCAAATTTCATTCATGGATTGGCATCGGACAAGTGTATTTGGCCTATTGGCTCTCATTTAGTGTTGGGGTTTCAGCAGTCGCAGCGGCATTGGTCAGCGTAATGATGTTCGTATGGTTGAACCAATATTACAAACTTGGTTTTCATGAAAAAGCACCGCTGGCCCCGTTAAATACCTGGCCTGGATTCAGTTTTGTTCTGGTCTTATTCCTCCTGCTGGGTTGGCAAGCCCACCAACCGGTTTCAACCTTACTAATCATCGAAGTGATTGTGGGGGCTTTGATCGGACTTAGTAGTACCTGGCTTGGATACCGATGGGAAATACCAGCCTTTCAGAAACAAAGGTCATTCTGGTTGGCGGGACTGCGAGCAGCAGTTCTCCTTTTCCCAGCGCTGCTCATTTGGCCACGCAATATTTTGCAGCAGCCCACCCAACTCGCGGTAGCCATTGGTATCACCGTTTTGGTCATTGGGATGTCTTATATGGGGCTGTCGTATTATTTCCCGAAAAAGAGTATTCTTTAAGGAAGTAGGACTTACGCACTTGACAAGCATTCGGTCGATTTTAATCGCAGTACCCCTTCACCCTACAGGCACTCCGCGGGTATGCTTCGCGAAGCACGCTGCACCCTACGGGTATGCTACGCGAAGAACGCAGAGTTTTTGATATATCTTTCCGAACTTCTCCGCGATCTCAGAGAACTCCGAGGTAAATTTGAATCCACTACGTACGCAATGTCATTAAGTTAGCGAGCGAGAAAGGTGCAACGCACTTACAATCAGTACTAAAAAGTTCGATTTGGCCCGATTTGACGCAGGTTGAATAAATTTTAATGACAAAAAGTGGGTCGCACCTTGACTCTTTTCCTTAACTTAATGACATTGACTACGTAAGTACTGAGAAGGATATCCAACACCATTTTTACAGTTGGTGATCATATAGGAGAAAAATATGACACATATGCTGCAAGTTATTTTAGATGATGTCAGTTTCTTGCCGGATTTGCTACAAGTCTGGCGGGAGATTGGCGTATCGGGAACAACCATAATGAAGAGTGTGGGTGGGTACCGCACGAGCACCTGGCTCAGCAAAGTTGGTTTAAGCGCCATCGATCACATCTTTGATGCCAAAGAAATTCAGCGGCGCACCCTCATCGCCGTAATCGAGGATGATGAGTTGCTCGCGCAAGCTATTGCTGAAGCTGAACGCGTCGTTGGTGGTTTCGATCGGCCCAATAGCGGTGTGCTATTGGTGTTGCCCGTAGCCCAGACAAGAGGCATCTACAAAACCAAACCGAAACCGCCTCAAGAACTATCGCCCCCGGCACTAAGACCCGATTGGATGATTTTGCGCGATACACCCATCGAAAAGGTCAAAGCCATCATGGATTTAGAGCCGACCATCGTAAGCCCCGAGGCTTCGTTGAATGAGGTCGCCCAGGCCATGTTGACCCACCCCAATGTACACGTGGCTAGTGTGGTCGCCGAAGACGGCCGGCTGGTAGGCTTGCTAAGCCTGAAGACTCTCGCCGACGATCTTTTCTTCCATATCCTCCCCGAAGAATTTATAGCCGAGAGCACCGATATCGAAAAGATGATGGCTTTCGCGGATAAGACCCGTATTCTCACCGCAGGCGACGCGATGACACCGCCGGTTTGGGTAAAGCGCGGCGAGACAGTCAAGAATGCCTTCAAACGGATGCATGTAAATGGGTTGCCGGGCCTGCCGGTGGTCAACGACCACTATCATGTAATCGGGTACATCAACTTGCTGGAATTGTTAGCCCTCTGCCTGGTGAAAAAAGAGAATCCTGACCTTTCAGAGGAGCCGCTATGAATCCCGTCTGGTTAGCTGGTGGTATTTTTCTATTGACCCATGCCCTGATCGTCAGCGAGCGCGTGCATCGCACGATTTCAGCCCTCCTGGGCGGCGTGGCCATGATCCTCTTTGGTGTGCTGCCTCAAGCCCAGGCCTTTCACGCCGTGGATTGGAACGTTATTTTCCTCCTGGCAGCCATGATGATCATTGCCAACGTGCTAAAAGAAACCGGGTTGTTCCAATGGATCGCTCTCCAAGCCGTCCGGTTGGGAAAAGGCGATCCTTTTCGCGTTTTGGTGATCCTCTCTTTGGTCACTGCGGCTACTTCCGCATTTCTCGATAACGTGACCATTGTAGTCCTCGTGGCGCCGGTAACGCTGTTTGTGGCCTCCAACCTGCGGGTCAATCCGGTTCCCTTCTTGATCGCCGAAATCCTGGCCTCCAATATCGGCGGCATGGCCACCCTTGTTGGCGATCCGCCCAACATCCTGATTGGCAGCGCAGCCGGAATCGATTTCCTAACCTTCATCTCGAATATGGGCCCGATCTCCCTGGTCATCTTGCTGGCCTTTATTGGGTTGTCCCGGATTCTGTTCAAAAATGATCTAAAAACCAGCAAGAGAGCCAGTGTGGATCTTCAGGCATTGGATACAGCCGCGCTGATTACTGATCCGGTCTTGCTGCGTAAATCGTTGGTTATCATGGGCGGCGTCATCGCAGGTTTTCTGGCGCATGGCGCTTTGCACCTGGAACCAGCCACGATTGCCCTGACAGGCGCGACCCTCCTGATGTTATGGGGGCGCAGCGACCCGCATCATTTACTGCGCGATATAGAATGGACCACCCTTTTCTTTTTCTTTGGGTTGTTCATCACCGTGGAAGCGGTTGTGGAGGTGGGCATCATCGAAACCATAGCCCAGGCTGCCCTGAAGTTGACCGGTGGCAGCTTGCCGCTGACTTCGATGCTGTTGTTGTGGTTTTCGGCGATTGCCTCGGGCATCGTCGATAATATCCCCTATACAGCCACGATCATCCCCCTGGTGCAAAGTTTAGGTCAGGCCATGCCAGCGGATCCGCTGTGGTGGTCGTTAGCCCTGGGCGCTTGCTTGGGCGGCAATTTCACCCTGGTGGGTGCCGCGGCCAATGTCGTTGTGGCCAGTCTGGCAGAAAAAAGCGGTCATCCGATCAGTTTCGGACACTTCCTGCGTTATGGCGCTGTCACGACTTTCATGTCGCTCGTATTAGCCAGCGCCTACGTCTGGATCCGTTATTTATTATAGAACTTACGCACTTAGACAGAACCAGGTCAATTTTTACCGCAGTACCCCTTCACCCTACGGGCACTCCGCGGGTATGCTTCGCGAAGCATGCCCATAAGGGTACCACGGTGAATTTGATCTCAACTGCGTAAGTCCTAAATAAGTTTTCCGCGCCCGTCGTCAAAAAAAAATTACCTACAAATTGGACCTTGTTTTTTCGAAGGGCCCAAGGACACATTTCCACAAATTAAAAAACAC
>JBDRGC010000123.1:0-12481 GCA_043818215.1 Chloroflexota bacterium
TTCTGTTTTCTCAATTTTGTACAGGATTTTTCACCAATTGTCTCTAAACCATGATTCCAATGGGAAATATAACGATTTGCTCAGCGGCTTGGCGTTTTGGCTCCTAACGCTGCTTAAACCCGAACCAAAATGAGCAAAATCGGCCGCGTACCACCTTGGCGAAAGCCAAGTCCGCTGCAGCTTGGGTTGGGCGGCATTGAATACGAGCGCTGCATGGCACAGAATTATTCTCGTCATCAATAGCTTGGTATGTTTCTTAATTCATGACTCGGTAACCAATCCAGAAACAACCAACAGGTAATGCCTGTCGCAATGGCAGGTATCAACGCTATAGCCAATAGAACTGAAAAAGGTTCAGTCGTTACGAGATTCAACAATCCTGTCACACACCAGCCAAATCCATGGGCAAGAATCCACCAAGACGCGTTACGGACCCGTTGGCGCAGCATCAACCATTGAGGCACTACAATAGTGGCACCGATCAGAAACATTCCTATCATAATAAAGAATGTATCATTCTTTTGTGCAAGGATCGTTATGATGAAAAATCCAGTAACGAATGGCATCAACCAACCCAAAAATGTCGCGGCAATCCACCATGCCATATGTGGTAAATATTGATGAAGAAGAGTGTACTGGAAGATACCCATTAACAAGCCAATGATTGGGAATAGCACATACACGAACAGGAAATCCTCTGTGATACGGGACTGCCCACTTACTTGTATCGTGCCCCCAATAAATTTTGTAATCTGGGAAATGAGTGCCCAGGCGGTGTACCAAGCCAAGAAAACAGCGATGAAATTCAGCACAATCCATCCCAGATAAAAGAACCAGCGAGGCTTTTCATTATTCACGATCATCATGATAATCTCTTTTCACGCGGACTACTGCCGCCCAACAGGTTATTCAGCGGCTTGGCGGTTTGGCTCAAACTGCTGCTTTTACCCAAACCAGACTTGGCAAAATCGGCCGCGTACCCCCTTGGCGAAGCCAAGTCCGCTGCAATTGGGGGTGCGACCCGTTTGACCGAAACCATCATCTTTGATGATGGGGGCTGGTCAGCGAAGGTTGCCGTCTTTCGATTTTGTCACCCGAGAGATGACGAACTTTGACAACTGAACGTCCATGTTGGTGAGATGATTGTACCATCAACTCCAACCCTTGAAGTGGACAAGTGAGTGCGACACCCAATAGTGAGCGACTGGTTCTCAAACCCTTCGACACTTCCTTCGGTCGCAGGACATGCGCTAGAGTGCATGGGTGTAAAGGCGATAAACTGCCAGCCGAAGGCGGCGACACGTCGAGCACGTGGCTAAGGTGAACGATGAGTGAAGGCATGGTTGAAGCGTCGTGTATACAATCGACGGGGGTTTGAATTTTATCAACTGCATCAAATTTCCTCCCAAGGATGACTGACAATCAGACCAGGAGTCGATCAAGACTAGCCAACAGGACAAGTTGTATGTTGTACTCCGAGAAGATCAACAACAACGATATATCTCGGAGGTTGGCATGTCTAAAACGCCCAAGATCCAATTGGAACGTCTCCCGAAGCGAGATGCTGTGGCTCGGCTGCGAGCCGTCTATGCCTGCCTGGAACGAAGCTGGCAAGTGTGCCGCTGTGCTGCTGACCGACAAAGAACAGCTCAACCCGAAAAGGAGGAAGCATCATGAAACCAGCAGCCTTTTATGCTCGTGTTTCAACATCTCAGCAAGAGGAACAAGGGACCATCGCTAGTCAAGAATCCGTCTTGAAAGAGCGCATCACACAAGATGGGTGTTATCTGGATCCTGGCCACGAGTTCAGCGATGATGGTGTTAGTGGATCGTATTTGGGGCGCCCTGGCCTGGATCGCCTGCGAGACCTGGCTGGTGAAGGAGCATTCGAGGTGCTCTACATACTCAGCCCGGATCGGCTCGCCCGGCGTTACGCGCATCAGTGTGTGGTATTAGAAGAACTTGCTCGCGGGGGAACAGAGGTGGTTTTTCTCAACCAGCCTGTCTCGGGCGACAGTCCCGAAGACTGTTTGATGGTGCATATACTCGGCGTATTGGCAGAGTACGAACGAGAGTTGATCCGCGATCGGCTGCGGCGCGGGAAACTCTACAAAGCCCGTCAAGGCCAAGTGCTCGCCAACATCCCCGCATACGGATATCGCTACATACCAGTCGATCAACCGGGTGGTGGGCTCTGGGAAGTCGATCAAACCGAAGCCGCAGTTGTTCGGCGCATCTTTGGCTGGTGTGCAGAAGAACAACTCTGCCTGATGGCGATTTGTCGCCGCCTCAATGGTGAAGAGGCCGGTTTTGGCCCTGTGGCACCCAGAAAGGCCCAGCGCTGGTTGCCTAGGAGAGTGCTGAAAAAGTCTGGGGGAAATTGTACCCTCCTCAAAAGTGCAGAAGAGTGGTACATTCCAGAGAACATGACCCATACAACCATCGACTCCAGGAGTGAACCATGCTAGGACAACGAAACCTTCAACGCAGTTTCTTTGATGCCAACAGTCTACCCAACCAAGTACCCAGTGACTCGTTTTATGGGCGGATGGGAGCGGTCAGTGAAATCTTATTCTGCGATGCTGACCTGGCCGAGATGTATTGTGCGGATAACGGACGTCCGAGTTTGCCGCCGTCAATGATGAGTGGGGTTCTATTACTGCAATACTATGACGACGTGTCCGATGGTGAAGCGGTTGAGCGGGTGAAATTTGATTTACGCTGGAAGGTGGCGCTGCATCTCCCGTTGGATTATGTCGGTTTTGACCCGTCCAGCATGAGCGTCTATCGGGGACGTTTGCTGGAGCATGGCAAAGAGCGATACGCCTTTGACCGCTTTCTGGAGGTTGGTCGGGAAGCGGGGTTCATACCCGACAAAGTCAGCCTGCTGGTGGACACTACTGCGGTGAAGAGTGCCGGAGCGGTGCAAGACACCTACACCCTGCTGCGGAAGGGATTGCGCAAACTGCTGAAAACCTTGGGCTACCATGTGCCGGGAAAACGTCGGGGGTTGTCAGCCCAGACGGAAACCCTGGTCAATACCTATCTCTTGGGGGCCGATAGCAAGGTCGAGATCGACTGGTCGGACCCGGAGCAGCGGGAGGCGCACCTGAAAACCCTGGTACAGGATGTGGAACAGGGTTTGGAGTTGGCTGTTGCTGAGATCGACGATCCCGAAGTGCGTCACCTGGGCTGGTTACTGACCAAGATACTGGGGGATGACCTGGGAACGGACGAAAATGAGGCCCCGCAGATTGCCCAGGGCACAGCCCCCGACCGCATCATCAGCGTGACCGATCCGGAAATGCGCCACGGACGCAAGAGTTCGGCCCACCTCTTCAATGGTTTCAAAGTCTCGGTGGCTATGGAAGAAACCAGCGAACTCATCCTGGACATCCATGACATGGCTGCCAATGCCGGTGATGGTCAAGAACTGATGCCCACGATTGAGTGTGTAGAGCAGCAGGTCGGAGTAGAAGTCGATCAGACCATCGCCGACGGAGCCTACGCTTCTGGGGACAACCTGGCAGACTGTGCCAACCACTCGCCCCACCCGGTCGACCTGCTGGCCCCTTTGAAACAGCCAAGCGACCCGGAAGTACACAAATCCGCCTTCCACATCGACCTGGATGCCCAAACCGCCACCTGTCCCCAGGGTCAGACCGTCTCCGGCAAACCCGTCCGGGATACCAAAAAACGGGAAGTACTCAAATTCACCTTCCCGCGAGAAGCCTGTGAAACCTGCCCATTGTTCTCTCGCTGTGTCCGTAGCAAAAATCACGGACGCTCCGTCACCACCCACTTTCACGAAGAACACCTGCAAGCCGCCCGTCAGCGTCAACAAACCGCTGAGTTCAAAGAACGCTACCGCAAACGCGGCCGGGTGGAAGGCAAAATAGCCGAACTGTCTGGCCATGGCATCCGCAACACCCGCTACCTGGGAGAACCCAAACGTCAACTCCAACGCTTGTGGACCGCCTCCGCTGTCAACTTGAAGCGCCTATTCACTCTGGCCGAACACCAGAAAATCGACCTGCTGGCTGTTTTGGCTGATTTGGATGTTCGGAAGAGTGCAGCAATCCTCACATAGCCCCCACTGCCGCAAGGGATCCCCACAATATCAGCATCCCTAACGGCTTTTGCTTGGCCTGATACAGTCGAACCATTATCCCGCCCCCCTCTTGATTGGGGTATAGTGGCTTTCGGGTCTTTTTTTAAGGTGTTTTCCCCCATTTTAGGGGTTTTTCAGAGGTCTCCTAGTACTGTCGATGCTATTCTCAGACGGCAGGCCTATACAGGTCGTATGCACCATAATCGGACCTGCAAAGACCCTTGCCGTACCATTGGACAACCGCGGCAGCGGGGTCGCGGGCTCCAGACAACCCATTATCGGCAGGAACGCTCTAGAGAAGCATGGATACCAGTCACCGTCCCGCAAATCATTTCGACGACCACCTGGGAGCAGGTGCAGGCACAACTAGACATGAACAAAAAACACGCTTCCCGGAACAACAAACGAAACTTTTACTTGTTGCGCGGCCTCCTGGTCTGCGGTGAGTGCGGTCGCACCCTGGTAGGACGTACCTATCCCAGCGGTGTTGTGCGTTACTTCTGCACGAACCGGGGCCCTGACCGCGTGATCGCAGAACCATGCGCAGGTTTGCCCTTGGTCGGCGACGTTATCGAGCCGCTGATTTGGCAAGCCGTCGCGGAACTCTTGGCGGACCCACAATTGATCTTGGATTACTACTTGTCTCGCGAAAATGAAAGTGAGCCCGCACCGCCGGAACTCAAGCACATTCGGCGAGAGTTAGCTCAAATCGAGAAACAAGATCAACGTTTACTGGATGCTTATCAAACCGAGGTCATCCACCTGGACGAACTCGCAACTCGACGGCAGGCCTTGGAGCAACACCGGCAGGTTCTCGAGAGCCGTTTATCTGAACTTGAGCAGTTGCTTCAGCAGCAGGCTCGCCAAGACGCGCTGGCTGCTGACCTGACCGAGTTTTGTGATAACATGAAATCAATGCTGCAAGCACCGACGCCAGCACAAAAACAGCAAGTGCTGCGCTTAGTTGTCGATCATATCTTGGTTGGTAAAGAACAGTTGATTATCAAACATTTCATCCCTGCTGCGGACGACCGTCGTTTGCATACGCGACGTAGAAGCGTCGTCATGGAGAACCTGCGGAAACGGCTATTGCGTAGGCCCAAAATGGGATGTGAGTTCTGGGTCACCCAGTCCCTGCGTGGGTGATTTCCACCCCTTATCGCGTAAAGTGCCCACCTAAAGTCACGGAAAATGGACGTTCGGAACGGTGTAACCCGCCGATGGCTCTCCAGCGTAAGCTGGAGAAGGCAACCATCCGTACACCTGCACTTGCGTGCGGTGCAAGTGTGCTCCGGCGGGTAGGATGGCCCAAGAAGCCAATGCCTGGGGTAATGCCCAGGATATGCTGATATCATACCCTTTGGGTACGTGGGCCGGGTGCTCAGGTAGGCAGGGGGCTTCTAAGTGTCAGGGCTTTCCCGAAGGACATCGGGACGATGTAGACGCACGGGCTTGCCCGTAGCGAAAGCGACGTTACACGAAGAAGGCATCTGCCAAGCCGCAGCGATTGGAAAGGTTCAGTCGTTACGGTACTGATGATATCATGCCCTTTGGGTACAACAGCCTGAGTGTCTAGGAGCCGAATGACACCGAAAGGGTCATCAGCGCAGCAATCCCTTTGGGACGTTCGGTTCTGAAGTAGGGGCGGGGTCAGCGATGACCCCGCATACCATAACTTAGCCCCCACGCCCTTTGAGCATGTAGAGCCAGGGAATGAAACAAATCTCTGGCTTGATAATTAAAAATTACTGATGTTTTACAAGGTTACGCATCAAAGGAATCGTCTGGTGTCCATGCAGGTGCACTAACCGTCAAAAACTCCAAGTCTTCCTTTTCGTCGTTGAATATTTGATGCACTTTACCAGGCATTATCAAGCAAGCTTGCCCAGGAGACAATGAAAACTCATGGTCATCAATAATCATTCTTGCCTTACCTTTTACAACATAGTAAGTTTCCTCTGATATTACTGAAAACTCTGGAAAAGTCGTTTCATAAAGCAAACTCCAGAATATCGTCCCAGTCGGCAAGTCTCAGCCTCGTTTTCTCTCGGAACCATTGGACTTGTCGATGAATAAGTAAATTCTTGAGACCTTCAAGAAAATAATGCCTTGTAATCTTCCCCTTGCCACCACCGAGAGCACATAACCATTCCATCACAGGATTGTGAGCTAGTTCTGACTCAATTTCATAGAAATAACCACCGATAAAAAAAGCCAAAGCGATGATATTCTTGATCGATTCCCAATCGCGCACTTGCAAATCTTCCCAGCCGAGTGCGTTCTTGACGAATTTGAAAACACCTTCGATGGTGGCACGTTTTAGGTAGATGCGGTAGATGCCCACCGCTTGTTGATAATTACTGATGGTGTAATTGGTGACAAGCAACATCGGTTGCAGAAAAATCTCTTTACCTTTGCGTGTAAAAAGAGTAGTACGCACCACCGCGTAAGTTTTTTCTTCAAGCGTCAGGGTACCCCATTCGATTAGTCGTTTGACTTGTTGGTAAACCTTGTTCCCCAGAATGATTTTGTAAAGAACATCGCTGTGTGTATTGGGCATCATCACGTCTTTCAACTTGACAGCGATTTCTTTTCCATCTTCATTCACAATCGTTGCGTTGGAATTACGTGATATTTTCATCCGAATGACAAAAAAGTCGTCAAGTTCATCGTCTATGAACTGAAAGTAGGGCAAACCGTCAAATTGTCTATCTAAAACATGGCAAATTTCGAGGTTCTCATTCTCTTTTTTCAGGGTTTGGCTTACTCTTTGCAATTGAGTATGCGTTACTTGCCTGAGATTAACCATTTCATCAGTTTCTAGTAGTTCAACAATTGCTTTTTCTCGTTCAGTTAGATCGGCTTCCTCGTCTTTTTTTGCAGCTTTGTTTTGCTTTTTTTCTAAGTCATCTAGCTCTTTCTGACGGACATAGTGTTCATCGTCTCCATTACTGAAGATGGTAATGTCACTTAATTGCGTTTTTCCCCCATCATCAGAAATGCAGACTGTACTAAATGTGCTGTATCCATGTATCAATTTGCCTTCCAAATCCCGCACTATGCCTAAGTTCTCTAACTTCTCTGAATAGCGTTTGCGTATATCATAGCAAGTCTGATATGCTATATCGCACGGATCATGCAATGCATAGACTATTTTGGCACGGTTAGATTTTGAGTAAAAGCACCTTTACAAATTAGAAACGGGTAGTTTCCGAGATATACTATCGATTTATCCTCAAACTGACAGAGAAAGGAAACTACCCAAATGAGAGTATACCCTGTTTCGATACCTGCGACCTCAACAGTCTGGCCTGGAACGATGGAACCGATCTGGCAGATGTTGTCTGCCAATGAGCAGCATTTACCGGGATATCAGCGGCAAGACCTGGGATTGAGTGACCGAATGTTCATCTCGGCGGTGGTCAATTTGCCGCCTGAACAAAGGCCCTGGGGAAGCATCACCTGGATATCAGATGTATTTGCCACCAGCTGTCCAACGGTCTATGCGATTGGCGAACGCGGGCGGGTGGGCATGCAAGCCAAGACAGCGGGTCAGACACCTGCGGAAAGTCAAGTGGATTACAGCCCAATGGTATCGGTTACTCCAAACCGGATCAAGCGTTCGATCTTGTCGTTGATCTTGCCGGGAGGGGTATCTGGGCGCAGCATTGGTGACTGTCTCGAAGCAGCCCTGGATGTGAGCCGTTCAAGCGCCACAGTTTCGCAATTGCTGCACGAAGCTGGACGCAGAGCCGGTGAAATTCTGGAGACAGTTGACCACAGTCCGATGGGAGAAGTGGTCTTGGCTCGTGACGAGATTTTCACAGGTCGTGATCCTAGCCTGCTCCTGGTAGAACCGCGTACGTTAGTCATCACCGGATTGTATGCTACCGAAGATCGAGGCGCGGAGACTTGGGCTTGCGCCTTGTTGTTGACGCAGGATCGAAAGGTACAGATTACCGGATTGGCGGAAGATGGTTGCACATCCTATGCCGCTTCCTTTCGTTTGGCAGAACTGGATGCTGCCATCCAGAGAGATACTTGGCATCCCCAATATGATGTCTCTCGGGTTGTCGGTGATTTGCGTCGGGAAGCCCGAAAAAGCGAGAAAGCCGCAGCCAAACTTGAAAAACAACTCACTACCAAGAACTGGACAGATGCAGTTTTTGAAGAGTGGGTCAGTTTGGTCGAACACAGCCAAGAGATACGCTGCCAAATTGAGCAGTTGCGTTTTTGGCAAGATTGTCTGCGGGATGCCTGTGAAGTAGTTGATCTCCGCAGTGGTGAGATTCGTGATCTCGAAATCAATCGCTGGCTACTTGATGAAACCCTGCACGGCTTGGGGCAACTCACTCACCCTCGCATCCAGAAATTGACCAATAAGTTAGCGGCTCAAGCCCCTGATCTACTGACTTTCCTGGCTGGACTCCCCCAACCGTTGCAAGATTGGCAGGCTCGTACCGCTCAACAATTTCCCGACCACCCGTGGGCATTCTTCTTTCAATCCACTATTGCTCGCCTGTGGCGGTTGGAACATGCCTTTCTCAATGGACATCATGAATTTCAAGAAGCCCTCAACCAAATCCACCAGCAGGTTATTGAACTCATCGCCGATGATCCAATCGCTCATACACTTGCTCAAGATTTGCTCCACATCCTTGAAGGTGTGGTACGCACCAGTTCCGCCGCCGAAGCCATCAACAGCGTCCTGCGTCCTTACTTCAATGCCCGTAGAGAATCGACTGACCAGACCAGCCGCCAGCTTTTCTTAAACCTGTTTGCTCTGTGGTTCAATATGCATAAATTCAACCGCGGCCCACGAAAAAACAGAAGCCCTTATCAACTCGCAGACATTGATTTTGGTGCCGATGACTGGTTGACTTTGTTGGGATATCCGCCCGACTAAGTCTCATCTCCGTCTATCTCGTTCTTCTTGGCCTGCACTGTCAGGTCTCTTGGTTTTGGGTCAATCATTCCCCGTTTATGAATTTGTAAAGGTACTTATCAGGTTTTTATAACCGTGCCACAATTTTGCTATCCCCAAGTTCATTCACCAGTTCTTCTCGTAAGGCTGTGGATATTTTTTCATCATCCAGCACGGACTTCAACTTTCCATTGAACAAATCGCGCGTCCTTTCGAATTCTCGCTTATCTATGGAGATTGTCCATAATCGCGTTGTTTGATTTGAAACCATTTTGCTAACAACGTTTTGCACTTTTCTTGCAACACGGACATCTTTGAATTTTTTCAGTAACGGTTGAATGTATTCTGTTAGTTGTTTCTTCATAATCTAATCATGCCGTACTTCGGCGTTTTTGACCATACTGACTTTTCCAGAGTTTTCAGCTAATATAGAACTCACACAGAACTCACACATTTGCTTTTGGACATTTTTTGTGTATAATTATTGAAGTGCTTTTTGTCTTTTTTTTGGGCCGGAATGCGCTCTATTCCAGGGGCACCTGTTTGGACAAATCCTTGAGCGTTGTCCAGCTCACACACCAAGTAATTATAGTGGCTCTTTGATGTTTTGTGTGGTCAAACTCTTCTTGACACAAACTCTTTTTGTACACGGATTACACGGAGTTTACGGATTTTACGGATATTTCTTTGGCTTTATCCGTATAATCCGTGTAATCCGTGTACCGCGCCCCCCAATATCTCAGAGATCCATTATAGTTTAGCATCAGTACACCGCAATTTGATCTACTGATACTCAATCCACCCGGGGCTTGCGCTGGTTTCCATTTAATGGGCTGCCGCACCGGGGTTTTGTGGCCTTTGCCATTTCAAGTAGCCAGCTTGTTTTTGGCAATATTTATTTTTTTTTCTGGAGAATCCGATGAAACCCCAACAACTTTTCAACATCTTTCTGACCGTTTCGTTTTTGCTATCGAACGTGATGTCTCCTGCCCAGGCAATGACCAATGCCCAGGCAATGGCTGAGTATCAGCCATTGGGCAACTTGTCCACGGTGGAGTTGGCTGCGCCGGAACTCGCGTTTCCCCTCCAGGCCCCAGCCGCGTCCACCAACCCCGACCGGAGCCTATCGCCAACCGCTGTGGAGGCCCTACCAGAAGTAGCGCCGTTACCTGAAGCAGCGCTGCCAGAGGAGGTCGCCAACCTGCCCGGCGCGACCGCCGATTGGTGGGCCGCCGTGCAAGAGCGCATCAAAGAGGACCAATACATCCTGACATCGGGCAACGCCGCCGGAGAAGGCGACGATCCGGATTCTTTCCAGGGAGAGAATCCGGCCAACCACTTCCAGGTGGATTTCACCTCTGGGGTGGTGCGGTTGACGCCGGGCGACAGCGCCGCAGAGACGAACACACCCCTGGCGTCCCCTGCGTGGTATTTGGCCCTCCAGTTCACGGCCTATGGCTACGAAGGCGCCCTGCAAGCCTCTGTGCCGCCGCTCGAGCAGACTGTCGAGAGCAATTCCATCCAGTACAAACGCGGCGGCCTGACCGAATGGTACCTCAACAACGAACGCGGCCTGGAACAAGGTTTTAAACTGGATAGGCCGCCCCTGGGAGATGCACTCGGTCGGCAGTTGATCCTGGAAGTGGCGCTGGATACGAACCTGACCCCCCACCTCAACAGCGATCGACAATCCATTGATTTCCTGCCGCTAGGGCCGGAAACCGGTGCCACCATCTTGCGTTACACCGACCTCTATGCCTACGACGCCAACTGGGACGAACTGCCCGCCCACCTCGAACTGGATGCCGCCTGTGCTGGAGACCCCGGCGCGGCTTGCATCCGGATCGTGGTGGACGATACCGATGCCGTCTACCCCATCACCATCGATCCCCTGACCAAATTGTACGCCTGGAGTCAGAAGGGTGAAGTGCAATGGAGCGGGTTTGGTGAATCCGTAGGGACAGCAGGGGATGTGAATGGCGACGGTTATGCTGACGTGGTTGTCGGCGCTCCAGATACCTCGAATAAAGTTTACATCTACTATGGCTCAGAGAGTGGGATAACTGTCGAGAATTCCTTTGTGTATACTTCGCCAATTAGTGGTAGATTTGGCTATTCGGTTGGGACGGCGGGGGACGTGAACGGCGATGGCTATGACGATGTTATCGTTGGTGATCCTGATGACTTTGACCCGCTTCGCATTTTTTATGGCTCGCAGGATGGCGCCGACAAGGACAACATGGTCACCTTCGGGCAGGATCAAACACAAAGCGGCGACGATTATGGCTTCAGTGTGAGTACTGCGGGGGATGTCAATGGAGATGGTTTCGCCGATGTGATTGCTGGCGACTACCTGGATACTTCCGATAATGGCATTGCCTACCTTTACATGGGCTCGGTAACCGGGGTGATCACTACCCCGGTATGGGTCGCTCATGGTCCCGGTAACTCCCAGTTTGGTTATGAAGTGGGGACGGCTGGGGATGTAAATGGCGATGGCTACGATGATATCATCATAGGCGCCCCTACAAAAGTTGACCAGGATGCGGGCACGGTTCCAGGGAGCGTTTCCGTCTACTATGGAGGGCCAGGCGGGCTTTCTGAAGAGCCTGACTGGGTTGTTTCCCCTTTCTCAACGGAAGATGACTGGTCATATTTTGGTATCGATGTGGGTACGGCCGGGGATGTCAACGGCGATGGTTACGATGACGTTATCGTTGGCGCATCTCATTTCGATAATAAGCGAGGAAAGGCCTTTGTCTATCTGGGTTCAAAAAATGGGCTAGCAGAGTATCCAGCCTGGGTTGCCCAGGGGGAAACCGAGAATGATCGGTATGGTGATTCTGTGGCCACCGCCGGGGATATAGACGGGGATGGTTACGACGACATCATTATTGGTGCCCCACAAGTTGATGGCACTATTGAGCATCCGGACTATCCCGATGTTGGTAAAGTCTACCTCTACCACGGCTCGGCAGAAGGGATCCAGGATGGGGCCAGTTGGACATTCAAAGGGTACGATAATGATGCTCTATTGGGTACAGACGCTGGCACGGCTGGAGATGTGAATGGGGACGGCTATGCCGATGTGATCGTTGGCGCGCCAGATGAGTTCGACAATGGGTACGGCGCTGCTCTTGTATTTCATGGCATGCCGGCTCCCAAACCTGACTGGAGCGCGATTGGCGAGGAAGTGGATGGATATCTGGGCTGGGCGGTTGGCCCGGCAGGTGATGTAAACGGCGATGGTTACGTTGACGTCCTGGCTGGCGCATACCGGTCTGAGGCCGATACCGGGCAGGTCTCCCTCTTCCCGGGCGGCCCCTTTGGCCCACCTGATAGCGCCCCCGCCTGGACGATGACCGGGGAAAACAGCGGGGATGAATTTGGCCGCAGCCTGGGGACCGCCGGGGACGTGAACGGCGACGGCTACGACGACTTCATCA
>JBDRGC010000124.1:0-25964 GCA_043818215.1 Chloroflexota bacterium
ATTTCCTCTCTTACTCTTTCCCAGTCCGCCTCAGGGTTCATAGCCAATACATCTCTTCCAGTTTCCGGATCTTGCAAAAGTCCCAATTCACTTACTTGAAATCCCTCAGGTATAAAAACCGGGGCTTCTGGGGGCAATTCCGGCATTACTGCTACCCAACCGCCGCTCTCGTCTATCACAAAGGCTGGCGTGGCCTGGGCGTCATACAGGGTTTGACTTACAGGATCATAAATCAGTTCACCGTCATATTCCGGTGTAGCCGGGATCGCTGTAGCGGTCGCTGTGGGGGTGACGGTTGGGGGAGGGGTAACAGTCGCGGTGGGGGTGGCGGTCGCGGTCGGCGCAATGGGGGTGCGCGTCGGGTCAATTGCCGCGGCCGGCGCGCAGGCCGCCAGGGTCAGGGCGATGATGAGCAGCAGCAAATATAGAATATTTTTCGTAGACATGGTTTCCTCCTGTCTGCACACGTGCACTCTCGTGCCCTACTACGAACCTGTTGGCATGGTTCGGTTGCACTCACCACAAGATTCGGCAGCGGAGTGTAGCAGAGTAGCGGAAGCCTGCGAGGACGAATCCGCTATAATCCGCTGCCCGTCGTCAGGGCAAGACTTCAAATTGATCCTGTTTGTATTTTATCTAATTGCTTCCAACTGACAAATGAACCATTAGCGGTTTTTAATGATCTTTCACCACCGTAAACGACGTATCCGTGATCATCGGGCATTCCGGCAAGTTGCCGCCAATACTTGAGATTGTTGAAATAGCTATTGGAAATTGTTTTACCCGCCTTGATTTCCACAGGTGTTATGGCTTCCCCATCAGTCAGCAGGCAATCGATTTCCCGCCCTCGGCTGTCTTGCCAGAAATATGGATAGCGGCGCTCCCCGCGGTGTAAATCGTGCTTGATAAATTCGTTGATCACAAAATTCTCGAACAATGCACCTTTCATGAAATGCACGTTTACTTGATTTTCATCCCGGAGTCCAAGTAATGAGCAAGCCAAACCGGTATCGTAGAAATAGAGTTTGGGGGATTTCACCAATCGCTTTGTGAAATTCTTATGGTATGGATGTAACCGGTAAACAATATAAGATGCTTCCAAGATAGAAATCCATGCTTTGGCAGTATTGGGACTGATTCCCGCATCGTTTGCCAGACTGGTATAGTTGAGCAACTGTCCGGTGCGTCCCGCACACAACTGGATAAATTGGATGAAGGCGTTGATATCCCCAATATTTTTTATCATCCTGACATCTTTTTCAACGTAGGTCTGGATATAGGCGGGGTAAAAATCGGTTGGTGCAATGTCTCGATCATAAATTCGGGGATATTGCCCCTTATAGATCAAGGTTTCATACTGCTCGAAAACGTGACCGCCATTTTCTAGTTCTGGACATGAAAATGGGAGCAAATGTAAAACCGCAGTTCTTCCGGCTAACGTTTGGCTAATTTTCTCCATCAGGAGGAAATTAGAAGAACCGGTAAGGATGAATTGGACATTTCGATCGTTGTCTACGATAGATTGAATATAAGAAAATAATTCTGGGGTATTCTGCACTTCATCGAGAATGGCCCCATTGCGAAAGTTTGCCAGGAAGCCACGCTGGTCCGACAATGCCACCTGTCGAATATCTGGTTCTTCCAAGGATGCATAAGGAAGAAGCGGAAAAGCTGATTTGACTAAAGTCGTCTTGCCCGATTGACGCGGCCCAGTCAGAGTGATGACTTGAAATTTGTGTGCCAGGGCGTCCATTTTTTTAGATAATGTCCGTTCAATCATAAATCACATCCGTTTGTACAAATGATTAGAAAACTCAAATCAAGCCCAGCTTTGCTAGAAAGATCATAACATGAACCGCACATATCCGCAATCGTGTTGCGGAATTGATAAACGAGTCCACTGAAAAAAGTCAGATTTTTAACGCAGGGACGCAAAGGTACAGAGGCGCAAAGGTTTTTGTGTGAAATAATGGGGAGTGGTAACAAAGCAAGTGATGGCTCGTGCCATTACTCCACGAGTAACCATTCAGCCCCCCTGGAGAATAGGACGCGGATTGACGCAGATGAACGCGGATTTCCCTCCGCAGACCGCAGCCCCTCCGCTAATCCGCTACACTCCGCTGCCCGGTTCTATAAGAATAATACCACCCCCGCACCATTCTATGATAGGATTCAAACCACAAATCTACCAATCTACCAATCTACCAATCTACCAATCTACCAATCCCCAATCCCCACCCCAAAAAGGAGTCTCGAATGCGAAAGAAAGCTATCCTCATCACCGGCGCGGCGGGAGAAATCGGCCAGGCGCTGATAAAGTCACTCACCAGTCAAGGAGATCACCCCTTACTGACCCTGGATTTGGCAGCCTTGCCCGACAACCTCCGGGGACTGTCGACTCATTTGCAGGGCAGCATTCTCGATCAAGCGCTGCTGGCACGTTTGGTCAGCGAATATGAATTCGAAGCCATCTACCATTTGGCGGCCTTGCTGTCCACCCGCGGCGAATTCACACCTGGCACAGCCCACCAGGTGAACGTGGGCGGAACCATGCAATTGTTGGAGATGGCCGCCGAACAGTCGGAATGGCGCGGCAAGCCGGTGCAATTCATCTTCCCCAGCTCGGTGGCTGTGTATGGCTTGCCCGACCTGGATACCAAGAATCAATACACCCGTGTGCGCGAGTGGGAGTGGAACTATCCCCGCACAATGTACGGCGCCAACAAACTGTATTGTGAACTGTTGGGAGTTTATTTCAGCCAGTACTATCGCCAATTAGCTGCCGACCAACCCGTGATGCTCGATTTCCGCGCCCTGCGATTCCCCGGCTTGATCAGCGCTTTTACTGCTCCCAGCGGCGGCACCAGCGACTACGGCCCGGAGATGCTGCACGCGGCCGCCAAAAGTGAGCCATACGCCTGCTTTGTGCGCCCGGATGTTCGCATCCCCTTCATGGCCATGCCCGACGCGGTCAAATCCCTGCTGAAACTGGCCGAGGCTCCGGCTGATGCCCTGGGGCAGCGCGTCTATAACGTGACCAGCTTCAGCCTCTCGGCAGAGGACTTCAAAGACCAGGTGGTCAAATATTTCCCGGATGCCGATATCAGCTACGAGCCGGATTTGAAACGGCAGGATATTGTGGATAGCTGGGCCGCGGATATGGACGATAGTGCCGCTCGCCGGGATTGGGGGTGGCAGCCCGACTATGATTTGGATCGCGCCTTCGGAGAGTACCTGGTCCCCAACATTCGCAAGCGGTACCAGTAGTTTCGCGGAGCGGGGGGCGTGGAGCGGAGAGCGGAGGCGGGGAGCCTGCCGAAGGGCGTGTTCGGGTTAGGATGATGAAATATGAAACGAGCTGTCAGTATCAGTTTGGGGAGTTCATCACGGGATAAGCGGGTGGTGGTGAATTTCAAGGGGCAGGAGATACTCGTCGAGCGCATTGGCACCGACGGGGATATCGAGAAAGCCAGACACTTGTACTGCGAACTCGACGGGCGGGTGGATGCCTTCGGGGTGGGGGGCGTGGACCTGTATCTGCGGCTGGATGACCGCGAGTATCCGTTGCGGGCGGTCCTGAAGTTGGTCGAGGGGGTGCAGAATACTCCCATCGTGGACGGGCGCGGGCTGAAACACACCCTGGAACGCCGCGTCTTCCACCTGGCGGCAACCACCCTCGGGGGAGTCCCGCATTTCCGGCAGGCCTTTGTACCGGTGGCAATCGACCGCCTCGGTCTGGCGCAAGCCGCCGCGGAGGTATCGGATCGCATCGTCCTCGGAGATTTGATGGTCGCTTTGGGCGTCCCCATCCCCATCTGGGGCATCCGCAATTTCAAGCGCGTGGCCCGCGTGATGCTGCCCTTTGTCAGCTATTTCCCCATGAGCATGTTGTTCTACGGCAGCAGTGGCGCCGAGCAGGAACCGAAGTACACGCGTTTCTTCCAGGAATCGGATCTGCTGGCGGGAGATTTTCTCTTTATGCGCAAGTACATGCCTGGCGATTTGAGCGGCAAAACCGTACTCACCAACACTACCACGGTTGGAAATATCGAGCTGCTGCGGGAGCGGGGTGCAAAGATGGTTATCACGACCACGCCGCGCTATGAGGGCCGCTCCTTCGGCACCAATTTGATGGAAGCCGCACTGACAGCTTACGCCGGGAAAGGCCGCCCACTGACCGATGATGAGTTGAACGCCCTAATCGATGAACTTGATCTCCGCCCCAGTGTGCAAGCGCTTAACCCGTAATATTATGAAGGTGCGACGCACGCCGGTCAGGTCGATTGTCTGGGTAAATACTCATCCGGCGTGCGTCGCACCTGGTTTTCTAGGCTAAAAGGAGAATTGCTGCAAATTGTCCCTTGACATCTATTGCGATGATCGTATAATCAATTCGACAGACATCGAAATGATTATACGGAGACAGAAATGGAAGATCAACTTACCGAATTACTGAATTTCTTCAAGGCTCTGGCTGATGCCAATCGGCTGAAAATAGTTGGTTTGCTGGCACAGGGTGAAAACACTGTGGAACAAATGGCTGAGATGTTGAATTTGCGCCCCTCGACAGTCTCACATCACTTGACGAAGCTATCTAAAGCTGGTCTGGTCAGTGCCCGCTCGGAGAGTTACTACAATATCTACCGGCTGGAGACCAAAACCCTGGAGCAGATGTCCCAGCGATTGCTGGCTGAGGAGACTCTCCCTGCCGTCACCGCCGATATCGATATGGATGCCTACGACCGCAAAGTCATCAATACCTTCTGTGATGCTGATGGGCGTATCAAACAATTCCCCGCTCAACAGAAAAAATTCGAGGCCATTCTGCGCTACGTGGTCAAGGATTTCGAGCCGGGGATGCGCTACACTGAGAAGCATCTCAATGGAATTCTGGCGCGCTTCTCGGATGATCACACTTCCCTGCGCCGGGGGCTGATCGACTACAAGATGATGGCCCGTGAGACCGGCGGTGGGGAGTATTGGTTGACCGAAAAATAATGGGCTGGACCACTCACTCAAGTAAAAACCTGGTTCCTCCGAGGAGCCGGGTTTTTTGACATATCAGGCCCTGCCTCGCCGCGGCTGCAAATCGAAGTTCTCATCCCCCGCCAAATGTCCCCTCAACCCCTCCGCTCCCACCCCCATCACGCGGCTGTTGGCGAAGAAAGCGAAGTCGAAGCCGGTGGGGTCGCCAGCACCTTTGCCGGGGATGGGCATCAAGCGCGCCGTGAGGGGTTTATCCAGCCGTTGAGCCAGGGCCGCTAGATCGAGCAGGATGGCGGTCAACTGTTGGGGAGTGGTATCGCCGGGCAGGGGGACGGTATCCAGGCCGGTGCCGCAGACCGCTGAATAAAGCAGCAGATCTTTGATGCTCAGAATCCCCTCCGCAGCCCGCACGGCCAGGGTCGCATCTTCGAGCACCGGCAGCATCAACCCGCTGAATCCGGCTCGGGGGAAATCCGCTTTGTCCACCGTATCCGCCAAAATCGCCGCCGCGGCCAGCGAACCGTGCAATCCCACCGCGGGTACGCCCAGCCGCTCCAACGCCGTCCCCAGCGAGAGTCCCGCCTCGGGGAAGGGAGCCAGCGAATAGTCGATGCCGCCGAAGCTGATATTCAACGAGTCGGCGAATCGGCGCGTCAGAGAGTCAGCCACAGCAACGAGTTTCTTGGCATGGGTTTCGAGAGCGGTACTCAGATTTTGACGTGCCTCGGTTAGATCAGCAGCCTCAGTGAAGGCGGTCACGGCCAGATCAGCAGCTTCGGTGGCCAGGGCGAAGGATGGCAAGCTCCCGCCGTGATAGGCAGCCGGGAAGAATGGCGCGCCCGGTGGCACGTTAGCCAGCGCGGCGAAGTAGAGATTGGCAAATCCATTCTCATCCACAGAGGCCAGTTGAGATATGATTTCAGCGCAGGCGCGCACCGCCGGCAGGGAGACGCCGATCTTTGGGGATGACATCGCGCCAGAAGCGAAGACGTTCTCGGTGGCGGCCAACACCTCGGGGATGGCGGCATAACTCTCCGGGAATTGGGGGAGGGCCGGCCCGATGGAAACGTAATCCAGCCCCAGAGTGGATGCCGCTGATTCCAACCCGTGCGCGAATACCGCGACCCGGCTGGTTTTGCAATCGGGCAGCAAATGCGGGAAGGGCGGTGTTGCCAGCCGAACAGTCTGCACTTCGTATCCTGCATCTTCGAAGGCGGGCCGGGCTGCAGCAACAAATTCACCTGCGCATTGCAAAATAGTGTCGTCAAGCGGCCAGCCGGGATTGCAAAAATAGGTGATGGAGCGGATTTTCATGGGGTTGGGGATTGGGGATTGGAGATTGGGGGTTGGGGGTTGGGGGTTGGGGATTGGGGTTGGTAAATTGGTAGATTGGTAGATTGGTAGATTGGTAAATTGGGAATTGGTAAATTGGTAAATTGGTAAATTGGGGATTGGGGATTGGGATGGATGTATTAGTGGTCAGCGGTCAGCGGTCAGTGGTCGTCGGGCGGCACTCTGTGGTCGTTGATTCGTTGATTCGTTGATTCGCTGACTCGCCGACTCGCCGACTCGCCGACTCGCTGTCGCTCCCGCAGCACATCAATTGGCTGCAACTGCCCCTCCGCGTCCTCGTAATACCAGTGATCCCATCCGTTGCAGGGGCTTCCGCCCATGATATGCTTGCCGACCTGGTGGATGGAACCTTCGTAGCCCTCGTACATCAGTTTGCTGTCGGGCTTGATACGGGCGGCCTGGCTGCGGTCGCTGCGGAAGTAGAGCGGTTGACCGGGTTGCAGCAGACCATTTTCCAGCAGATGGCTGAAGGGCAGGCGCGCGGCCAGACGTTTTTTATCGCGCACATCGAAAGTGGCTTCGTCGCAGGGTGCGGGAGTCACCGCCTCGATGCGCTGCCGGGCAATTTCGATGTACTTGATTTCGCGCTCGATGCCAATCCAGCGCCGGTGCAATTTCTTCGCCACCGCGCCGGTGGTGCCGCTGCCGAAGAAAGGGTCGAGCACCACATCGCCAGGATTGCTGGACGATAAAATAACGCGATAAAGTAAACTCTCCGGCTTTTGGGTAGAGTGAGCTTTTACCCCGTTGACTTTGATGCGTTCCGGGCCGGTGCAGAGCGGCAGTTCCCAGTCGGAGCGCATTTGTTTGCCCCGGTTGAGGGCCTTCATGGCGTGATGGTTGAAAGTGTATTTTGCCCCCTTGAATTTGCTGGCCCAAATCAGGGTTTCATGGGCATTGGTGAAACGCACCCCGCGGAAATTTGGCATGGGGTTGGTTTTGACCCAAATCACATCGTTTAAAATCCAGTAGCCCAAATCTTGTAGAATAGACCCGAGGCGGTAAATATTGTGATACGAGCCGATGACCCACAGGGCGCCGGTGTCCTTGAGCACACGGCGGCAGACGGTCAGCCAGGCGCGGCTGAACTGGTCATAGGCCTCGAAACTTGCGAACTGGTCCCACTCGTCGTTCACGGCCTCAACGCGGGTCATATTGGGTCGCCACAATTCCTGCGAGAGCTGCAAATTATAAGGCGGGTCGGCGAAGATCAAGTCCACCGATTTTTCGGGGAGCTTGTTGAGCACTTCGACGCACTCGCCGGGGAGGATTTGGTTGATGGGAAGATTCATGATTGAAGATTAAAGGCGGGAGCAGACCGCCGACCGCAGACGGCAGATGGGAGACAGCAGATGGCGGATGGCGGGTGGCGGATGGCGGGTGGCGGATGGCGGGTGGCGGGTGGCGGATAGGCAGGATTCGTGGATGCGTGCGGTCGGTGGTCAGCGAGTCAACGACCGCCGACCACCGACATTTATGAGAAACCTGCTAAAGCAGGTTCAGGGCATGACGTAACATGCTTCAGCATGTTTCCAATACCAAACTCCGAATTCATTCGGGGGGTTGATCTGATCGCTGACTCGCTGATCGCTAACTCGCTAACTCGCTAACTCGCTGACTCACTGACTCGCTGACTCGCAGATTCGCTGACTCGCCGACCCGCTGTGCAAGATTTGGCCGGGGGGGGATTCGTGATTGAAAACAAAACACTGAACACTGAACACTGAACACTGATCACTGCCTCTGCCGCACTACTTCGAACATCAAAATCGCGGCGGCGGCGGCGGCATTGAGAGACTCTATTTCCCTGGGCATGGGGATGTGGATTGTGGCATCGGCCAATTCTCTGGCCGCCTTCCCCGCCCCGCCAGCTTCGCCACCCACAATCAGGGCCACGGGCGCACAAAAATCAACTTGGGTGTGGGGTTCGCCATCGCGGGCCGCGGCCAGATACGTTCGCAGGCCTGCATCCCGGATCTGCGCGCTAATCCGTTCCCAATCGCTTGTATGGATCGGCAGGCGAAAATGCGCACCCATTGCTGAACGAACCACCTTCGGAGCGTAAGGGTCGGTGGTTCCCGGGGGGAGAAAGACTGCGTCTACACCAGCCGCGTCTGCTGTACGCAGGATGGCGCCCAAATTGCCGGGGATGCGTACATTATCGAGGATGAGCGCGAAGTTCAATGCCGAGGGGAGCGGTAACGGAAGAATGGGAATTACCGCCAGCAATCCCTGAGGGTTTTTGGTGTTGCTGGCTGACCGCATTACGTGGGAGGCGACCGGGACGGCTTCGATGTCTTTATCCAAGAAATTATCCACCACCTGTTGGCCGCGGGGATTCAGATCTTCGGTGTGCAGCAATAATTGGGGACGCACATCGGCTGCCAGGGCTTCTTCCACCAGGCGGATACCTTCGATAACGAAGGCCTGGTCTTTACGGCGTTCTGAGGGGTGCGATTGCAGGGCGCGCACCCATTGAATGCGTTGATTGCGAGTAGATGTGATGGTTAGCATAGAGTTCACTTGTAGGGATATGAGTAGAAGTGGAGGCAGGAGTGGTTCTCTGGGGTTACATCAGGAAAGCCTCCACCGTAAGTTGATCGAACAGCGTCAGGCGCACCAGGGATACACCCGAATCGGGGTGGTCGAGAAAGTATTGCTCAATGGCATCGAAGATGACACTAGCGGCGCGCTCTTTCGGAAAGCCGAAGATGCCCGTGGAGATGGCAGGAAAGGCGATGGAATTAAGTTCGAGTTCGTCGGCCACGCGCAGGGAGCCGGTGATCGCGGCACTCAGTTTGGCATCTTCGTCGCCAGAACCCCAAACGGGGCCGACAGCGTGGATGACGTATTTGCAGGGCAGCCTCCCGCCTGTGGTGTACGCGGGGGCAGCGTGACTCACGGGGCCGCGCTCCCGCACCCATTTGTCAGATTCAGCTTGAATTGCGCATCCGCCGCGTTTGGAAATCATCCCGGCTACCCCTCCGCCGTGCATCAACTGGGCGTTGGCCGCGTTAACGATGGCGTCCACTTTTTCCTGGGTGATGTCGCCCTGAACGATTTGGAAGGTATGCCCGGAGGGGAAAGTCTGATTACGCAGGATTTGGTTCACTATGCCCTCTTCTATTTGCGCCTGGTAACAGTGATCCAACTGTCGTCATAGTGGACAGCTTTCAAGATTTTCTCTTTGTCTAAATGCTGTGGGGCTTGCAGGGTTATTAGCAGGCAATCCTGTGGCACTGATTCGATGATGGTAAATTGCGAGCCGTGAGGTTGCCATGTAAAGCGGTGTTCTTGTGTTGTTCTGTCAGTCGCCTCAAGGTTTCCGCGTTCATTTCGTGCCCATGTATACTTCTCGATTGGATAATAAACTGTTTCGAATTCAAAAACGGCCAGTTCGGTCAAGGTGTTCGATTTCACAAGCACAACAGTCCGAAGGTGAGAAAACTTTGCCCGAATTGATTCCACGCGTGCGTTCCAAATTTCCAGAACACTGTCACCCAATACTTGAGGATTCGCGTTCAAGTCTGTTTGGTCGAAGGAGTACGCAGGTGAATTGCGGCCAGAAATCAATCGCACTCTGTTTATTTTATGAGGTGTTGAATATTTGACAGTCTTTGCTCCCCAAGCACATACTCCTAGCACGACATCATCTAGCCCGACATTTGACGGTTTCCATGTAGCGTCAATACAGCCAGCGAAAATCTGTTCCCATTCTTTCCCTGCTACATCGGTAGTGCTTTTTGTCGCCAGCAAGAAAATAATTTCTCTGCCTAATTTATGACCAAAGTTTGATGGGAATTGATTTAGCGGATATGGCGGTTTGATTTTATCAATTGTTCGCAAGCGTGGTTTCTTTCGTTTCGGCATGATCTCCTCTAAAATCCGATTTATTCTCAAGTAATCTTAGTTGCTGATGTGCTGTCATTTCGTAAGTGATCGTTTCAGGTGGAGCATCAATATTAGTTTGATACTCGTCAAAATGTGTAAGGGCATCAGCAAACCATTTATAACTTACCACAGATTTATCTAAAGGCGAACTTGCTGTTTTTAGCAATTCGCCCATAAAATATAAAAAGGATTTATTATCGTTATCCTTGGCAATTTGTGGGCGCAAAGAACGTTGAATGATGTCTTCGGGTGTTGCAGAGAAGTGTTGGAAAGCAAGTATTCGTTTCTGACACACCAAGACCAGATCCATATCGAGGGCTTGTTTATTGCGAATGTGCGGATTTACTTTGTATTCACTAGTGACGGGAAAAGAGTCGATAACTAGAAAACCACTTTTGATGAGTGCTGTCAAAATCGTCCACCAGACTCGCCATTTTTTATGGTGAAATGTGAATATCAATTGTCCGTTATCTTTTAGAACTCTTGAGCACTCTTTCAATACATTCGTCAGCAAGTCTTGATATTCTTGCTCGCCTTTGTCCATTCCATTATTGATAATGGCTTCTTTTTGAGTTGGAACATGATCAAGCCTGAAATGGGGATTCTCGATTAGCTCCTTGAGCCACACATAAAAAAAGTTGGAAAGCTCGGAATAGTGTATGCTATCGTAATAGGGGGGATCTGTAATAACGAAGTCAACAGATCGGTTTGGGATAGACGGCAAATGCGAAGAGTCTTGGCAGAAAAGGAGAGTGCCCCTGGAAGTTTGCTGAAGTTCCTGGAATGATGATACAAAGCGCGCAGATATCCGCTCGTGTTTAGCGAATACCGTTTTCACCGTTCCATAAACATCCTTGAATTTATCAAAAGGCGATTGGCAGTATTGTTTTGCCCTAAAGTACCGTTTATAACAATTGGCAAAGGTACCTGCGCCTTCTGACCCTGATCCCCAAACAACATTTTCAACCGGCGTTGTAGTCAAAGGCATGGCATGGTAATTAAACAGATGATGAAGTTTTCGATGAGGGTAGTTGTATGGGGTCATCATATTGTTGTATTCCAGGGAATTCGAAAATACAGTTATAAAAGCATTTCGGTATTCATCTTCTGGAATAGCCCGAATACCCTCGAATAGATAGTTGAATGCCAGAAGCTGGCGGGCATTGAAGACCTCATAATAATGTTCGTACTTGTGTAATCTCCAACGCACAGAAGAATCGCCCTCCAAAATTCTCTGCCTGGGAAATATTAGTGAGTCCTTTTGTTCGTCAAACATCTGTTCAACATGAGCGACCTTTGCCAAATCGTCTGTATCAGGTGATTTATATAGCCTGTTGTTACATTGAGGACACCCATACTCTATAGCGAGCAATTTCTCGCTTAGCTTTTGCCCTGTTTTCAGCGTATTTATAAGGGATATTTTTTCTCTACCGCAATGGTGACAATCATAATATCCCTTATCGTATGTTCCTGTTTGAGGGTCATATTCGTGACCACAAGATTGGCACATACATTGCCCCTCACCGTGCCAGTCATTCAAGGTGAAACACTTAGGACAAAAAGTGGTGGCAGGATTGGTTTGTGAGGGTGGTTTATTTCTGCTGAGACCCTTATTCAGTAAAGTTCGTTTATAGAGATAGGTTCGTTCTCCACAGAATGGGCACTTGACATAACGCAGCCAAAATACATAGAGACTGTCGCACGCAGTACCACATTGAATACATTGTGTACGGTAAAGATCTCTAATCTTTTTCCCCGCTGTGTGCTCGAGTTTTTGATAGTTATTATCCAGCACTTGGAGATCAATAGGTTTCAGTGTTTCTCTCACAATCCAGTAAGACACTGGATTAAGATCACATCCAATAACTTTTGCTCCCAGGCGGTTGGCTTCAGCAATTATTGTTCCTCCACCCATGAAGGGATCAAAAATGATTGCTTCATCTAAATCATGGTTTTGGAAGTATGCACTTCGTGTGGAAATCGACCCAGCATTTGATGTTTCGAAAAGTTTGTGGTGTGTACCTGTTGCCAAAAGAGTGATTGCCCGAAAGAGAGCGCCAGGTCGACGCGCCCACCATTTGTGCAGAGAATACACTGGGCGGTAATATTGTCGCTTCCCAGTTTCGTTTTGAGTTAATTGGCTTATGATATTTTCTGTATAGGGTTCGATAAACCTATTGTTTTTCATACTAATCCTCAAACTACATACGGTAAGAGTAGTTGATTGTATTTTACCTCACAGTACAGTCTATCAGTGGTGAAAATTTTGAGGAAGCATCCAGGTATGCCCCCCTAACCCCTCAACTTTGGGGGGAACGCTCCCCAGATCCCCAACTTTGTGGAGGGCACGTGCTCCCCCAGAATTGGGGGCCGGGGGGCATTCCCCTATTTTTCAGAACTGAACAGCCCTGAAGAGTGACCGCTCACCTTACAGCAATATCCCCAATAGCTCCCCCACCGACTGAATGACTGTGCATTCAGCCTCGGGAAAGACGTCGTCGGGGTCAATTAGCACAGGATGCAAGCCAGCGTTCTGCGCGCCGATAATGTCGGTGTAGTAGTTGTCGCCGACATAGATCGTGTGTTCCGGGTCGCTGTCGGCTTGTTCCAGGGCATGCTGAAAAATCTCGGGATTGGGCTTCCACACGTTGATCTCACCGGCCACAAAGGCAAAATCTAGATAGGGGAGTAAGCCAAGTTCAGCAAGCTCATCTTGGACAGGCTTCCTGCGGTTGGAGACTAACCCCACAACGAAGCCGGCCCGCCTCAATGCCTGTAGGGTTTCGGTCACGTCGGGTGGAATCCAATTTTCGGGCTGGTAGTCATCCGCCATCCATTTCTGAAATTTGGGGGCCAGATCGGCAGCTTCTTCGGGAACGCATCCGAAGGCTTGCAATTCACGCCGCACGTAATTTGTCCAAAAATTCTGGTCGTCATCGACAAATGTTTCCAGGTCTGCGAACAGGTCGTCTGATTGTGCCCAGTAGTGATGCGCCCAGCGAGCGGCCCCCCGGCGATTTTCAGTCGAATCCGGCACCCCGAATTGGATTGCCAGCCTGAAAATGGTCTCGTTGGCCGAGGGCCGATTGTGGCGCAGTGTGCCATCAAAATCGAATAAAACGGCATGGATGCTGTTCTGGGAAAAAGAACTGCCAGTCCTCAAAGGACTGGCAGCCCTGATATTGTTTTGGGGGAACAACTTAACCTCCAATATAAGACATTTCCACTTTGGGGAGAGTGGCAGTTTGTGATGAGCGCACTTCGGAGTAGCGGTCGCTGCGCAGTCCCCAAATAGAAGCGATATGCGCTGAAATATCCGCGTCGCTGACTCGGCTGCGGAGCGGCGCGCGTAGATCGTGGTCTGCGGATGCGAATAGGCAGGTGTAGAGCTGTCCTTTGGCAGAAAGCCGGGCACGGGTGCAGTCTCCGCAAAATGGCTGTGTCACCGATGCAATAACGCCAATTTCGCCGCCGCCATCCACGTACCGCCAGCGATTGGCAACCTCGCCGCGATAATTTGGATCGAGGGCTTCAATGGGCATCTCAGCGTTGATCTTCTCGATGATCTCTTTGGCGGGGACTACCTCGTCCAGCCGCCATCCGTTTGTCGAACCAACGTCCATGAATTCGATGAAGCGCACAATATGACCCGTGTTGCAAAAGTGGCGCGCCATCTGGTGTACTGTATGTTCGTTGACACCTCGTTTGACCACCATATTGATTTTGATGGGAGTCAGCCCCGCGGCTTCGGCAGCCTCGATACCCTCCAGCACGCGTGCGACAGGGAAACCTACGCCGTTCATGGCTTCGAATACTTCGTTATCGAGCGAGTCGAGGCTGATTGTGACGCGATCCAGCCCGGCATCCTTGAGCATCTGCGCCCTTCTGGCCAGGAGTGAGCCATTGGTGGTGAGTGCCAGATCGACATTGGGAATTTGGGCCAGCATCTCGACCAGCACTTCGACATTGTGGCGGAGAAGCGGCTCCCCGCCCGTCAGCCGTATTTTACGAACACCAAGACCCACGAAGATGCGAGCCAGTTGGGTGATTTCTTCGAAAGTCAGCAGTTCTTCGCGGGGCATGAATTTGTAACTCCGCCCGAAAACATCTTCTGGCATGCAGTATGAGCACCGAAAATTGCAGCGGTCGGTGACTGAAATCCGAAGATCACGCAGGGGGCGGTTGAGTGTATCAGTGACTAGCAAGTTTTACCTCGTTGGTCAAACAAGATTTTGATTTCTAGAGTAATGGCGACGGAATTATACTTGATATTCGAAGATGCGCGTCATACACCAAAAAGCGTAATTGCTCAAAATTCTGTTGATAGAACTGCATTGCACTTGAAAAGTGCGTTGCAGTTCGGGCCTTTAGGGCAGAATCGTGGTGCAACGCATCCTTCGGGATGCAATGCACCACTAATATTTTGAGCAACTACCAAAAAGCCCCCCATCTTCGGGGGGCTTTGTTGTTTATGGCCTGATGTGCTAATGTTACTCGTCGGTACTTTCGGGAGTCGCTTGCTCGTTCAGCACGGCGGCTTCTTCGGCGGTTTCTGGCATGCCAGCTAATATCCACCGCTCGAAGATGTTGATCTGATCATCTTTGATTGCTTTCGTGGGAGGCATGGGGCCAATGAGTTTTTCACCGGTCACCGGATCTAGTATAGATTCTCGGTACAGCGTTACGATGAAGTAGCTGCTCAAGTCCCCGGCAACGATATTATTTGCTACGTGGTCTCCAGTGGTAAGCATCTCTGCATAAGTTTGCATGAGGTAATTATTGTTCTCTTTGCCGGGCCGGTGACAGGAGATGCAGTAGCGTTTGACAATAGGCTGGATGTGAACTTCGTAAGAGGGTATTTCGTTTTCGGCAAGCGGTGGGATGCCGACAATGGCCTCGGCTGGTATTTCGGCGCGTTCATCCCAGGTGTAGCGCATAAAGGTGACGATAGACTCTATCTCGGCGCGCTGTAATTCACCGCCGTATCCCAGGCCGAATGGGGTCATGCCCAGGTCTTGCTGGCCGAAGTCGGTGATATTGAAGAGAGTCTCATCGGTACGTGTCCACATTTCATCTACGCTGCTGATAGATTTTACATAAGTGCCTTCCAGCCCCTCGACGCCTATGATGTCGCCGCCCTCGCCATCGGGGCCGTGACATTCAGTACAGTAAATGGAGTACAAGTCTTGGCCCGCGATCACCTGTTCGGCAATGGAACCGGCCAGCGAGGTTTCCTCCATCGCGGGGGTGGTGGCGACAGATCGAATAGTAAGCCCTGCTATGCCCAAGACAATCACTCCCATGGTGGTGATGCCGATCTTGCGTTTTTTCCAGTGGCGGGAGGGATTCTTGTCTATGAAAGGCAGCAGAATGAAAATCAGGACAGCAATTCCCGGAATAACAATGGCACCAACCCACTCTAACTTTCCAGGAACGAATTTCAGGAATTCGAATAGAAACAGGAAGTACCATTCGGGGCGGGGAATATAGGAAGTGTCGTTGGGGTCCGCCTTGGGTTCCTGCGACACACCCATAAAGATTGCTAATCCAATGATCAGCAGGAACAAAGCAAATGAGACGATCACATCTTTGTAGATGATATCAGGCCAAAACTTGTAGCCCTTTTGTTTGGCTTGAAGGTACTTTTCGTGGTATTTTTTCTTTTGTTCTTCGTTCACGTTAATACTCCTCGAAGCCCTCGTTATTCATCTTTTCCGGGAATGTTCGAAATTCCCAGACGGATGATCAGATACATGTGGATGCCGACTAAGCTCACGATGATTGCGGGAAAAATCCAGATGTGAGCGGAGAAAAAGCGGGCCAGGGTAACAGCGCTGATATCGGCGCCGCCCCTCAAAACCTTGAGAATGAAATCGCCGATAAAGGGAACTACTCCGCCAATTTCGGTGCCGACGGTGGTGGCCCAATAAGCACGCTGATTCCAGGGAAGCAGGTAGCCTGTGAAACCCATCCCCAGCGTGAGGAGGAACAGAAACGTACCCGTCAGCCAGGTCATTTCACGGGGGTATTTGTAGGCGCCATAGAAAAAGGTGCGCAGCATGTGGATGAACAATACGACGACCAACAGGCTGGCACCCCAGTGGTGGATGCCCCGAATCAGCCACCCGAAGGCTACTCCGTTCATAATGTACTGGATGCTGTCGTAGGCCTTATCCGGAGATGGCACGTAGTACATAGTCAAGAAAATGCCGGTTATGCCCTGCATCACACCTATGAATAGGCTGGCGCTTCCCAATGTAAACCACCAGTTCACCCTGGGGACTTTACGGTCCAGCACCGTATCGTAAATCGTCTTTAGCCCCAGGCGTTCGTCTAACCAGTCGAAGATTTTTTCGGCCATAGCTATCCTTCCATCAAGTGAACGAGAATGTTGCCATCTTCAATTTTGCGCTCATATTCATCCATTGGCCGGGGAGGCGGGCCATCGAGCACTTTGCCGTCTATATCGAAATGTGCATCATGGCAAGGGCACTCGAAGGATTGGGCTTCTTTTTTCCAATTGACCCGGCAACTCAAGTGGGTGCATACGTTGGAGAGCACTCTGACCTGACTCTCCGATGCCCGCAGGACAAACACACCATAGCTGTTGGCGGTTTTCTCCCACCCATTGACTTTGGTGCGGGTGAAGCTGAAGAGAGTCGGAGTGCCAATTGGGTAGCTGTCCAGCAGACCCAACGAGACCCAGTCATCGACTTTTTCAGTTTTTACCGCTGGCGAAATGATATAGCCAATGACCGGCAAGCCGACCACAGCCCCCATAATAGACCCCAGAAAGGCCGTCACGATACTTGTGAACTCGCGGCGGCTGAGGTTTGGGGAAGATGTTTTTTTTGTCATCTATGCCTCCTGTTGAAATGTGTCTAGGGATCAGTAGACCAGTAGATCAGTAGATCAGTAGATCAGTAGATCAGTAGATCAGTAGATCAGTAGATCAGTAGATCAGTAGATCAGTAGATCAGTAGATCAGTAGATCAGTAGATCAGTAGATCAGTAAATCAGTAGATCAGTAAATCAGTAGTTCAGGGGCGCCTGTTTCCTTGTTTCAGTCGAAGTCTTGCGGGTGTGTTCCAAATGATTTGAAAGACCTTCCAGGTTATTACGAGGTGCCTGAAAAAACAGTCTCAAGGTTTCTGGCAGGTGCTTACGGCTTGAAAAGGCTGGTAGAAACCTGAAAGGTCTGGTGCTCCAATATGAAATGAAATACACCCAAGTATATCATCTCGCCCCCCTAGCCCCCCAACCCTTCGGCGTCGCTCAAGACAGGCTTTGGGGGGAACATACTCCCCCAGGATTGGGGGCCGGGGGGCGTTACCTTATTTTTTGAGAAAGTACACCCAAGTCTTATTATAAAGTAGAAAATTTAGAAGTGGTAAGGATGTCTGGAACTAACAATCCATGAGATATGTCACTTTCGCTATGGGTTAGTGAGTGCAATAATAGGAAGCGAGTAAAAATAAGCAGTGAGTAAGGGAACTCCAGAAAAATAGCACCCGGAATTCCGTGAAGCCTGAAACGTGAAAAAAAAACATCTTCACGCATCACTCACATCGTCCCGACCCCAGGTACCACCGTTCTGGGGTGGTATGTTCCTACGGGATCACTCTCCATAGGAGGCATTAATGGCTCTTGATAGAAAGGTCGGTTTTTTCGAAGGGGTAAGGTATAAGGGCGGCGGGCCAATGTGGGCCTGGATACTTCACCGCATCTCAGGCATTGGCATGGTGCTGTTTGTTGGCCTGCACGTTGTGGCTTCGTTTTTTACCCAACAGGTAGGAAGTGATTGGGCAATAAACATCAATATCATCTACGAGTCGGTTTACTTTCAATTGTTCATCGTCTTTTGCGTCCTTTTCCACGGCTTGAATGGAATACGTATCATCACCCTGGATTTGTGGCCGAAGTTGATCGAATATCAAAAGGAAGCCATCTGGATGCAATGGTTGATATTCATCCCCGTGTATGGCCTGACCATTTTCATTATGCTTCAACGCTTAGTCACCGGCGAGTAGGCCGCGGGAGGAGAGATAATATGCAAACCCGTAGAATTCCCCACCCTGGTTGGAATCTTGAATATCTTATGTTTTTGTTCACGCGCCTTTCAGGGTTAGCTTTTTTCTTGCTAGCGATCATTGGAGTTTCAGCCGCCCTATTTATGGGGGCACGGAACCAAATGGATTTGGGAACCCTGATGCGCTGGACATTTTTCCCGAGCCCCAATCACGTTCTTGATAGCAATATCCCCGACGTGACTATGGGGTGGGCCAACGGTTTTTGGCAGATCATGGGTATCCTGATTTTATTCTTCGGTGGCACGCATGGTTTAAATGGCCTGCGCATTGTCATCGAAGATTATACCCACCATCCTTTATGGCAGATTCTGATCCGCAGCCTGATTTTTGTGTTGTGGGCTTTTATGCTTATTGCGGCCATTTACGTGGTCTTCGCTTCCTGAGGCTATTTGGAGGAGTATCTTTATGAAAATTCATCAATACGAAGTCCTGATCGTTGGGGCCGGGGGCGCCGGCTTGATGGCGGCTTTGTACGCTTCCAAGGGAGCCAATACCGCTGTACTCAGCAAACTATATCCCACCCGCTCCCACACCGGCACGGCACAGGGGGGGATCGGCGCCGCTCTGGGGAATTCGGAAGAAGACCAAGCCGAGTGGCATACTTATGACACCGTCAAAGGCAGTGATTACCTGGGCGACCAAGACGCCATCGAATTCATGTGCGAAGCAGCCATCCCGGTTGTTTATGATCTGGAACACATGGGATTGCCTTTTTCGCGCAACGCAGATGGCACCATTGCTCAACGACCTTTCGGCGGACATGTCAACCGAAATACTGGCAAACCCGTCACCAGGGCCTGCTACGCTGCCGACCGCACCGGTCACATGATTTTGCAGACCCTGTATCAACAATGCATTAAAAACCATGTGACCTTCTTTGACGAGTTCCACGTGGTTGACCTGATCACCGTCAATGGCGCGGCCGCAGGCGTGATCGCTTTCGAACTGGCTACCAGCGAACTGCATGTATTTCATGCCAAGTCGGTGATTTTTGCCACTGGCGGGTGGGGACGGGTTTGGGAGATTACTTCCAATGCTTACGCTTATACCGGCGATGGAGTGGCTGTTACTCTGCGCCGTGGCATCCCTGCCGAGGATATGGAATTCTACCAATTCCATCCCACTGGCATCTACAGAATGGGTATTCTGATCACCGAGGGGGTGCGCGGCGAAGGCGGGGTGCTGCTCAACGATGAGGGCGAGCGATTTATGGCCCGTTATGCTCCCACGGCCAAAGACCTGGCATCAAGAGATGTAGTCAGCAGGGCTATGTATTTAGAGATGAAGGCAGGCCGCGGCATTGGCGGCAAACGCTATCTGAACCTGGATGTCACCCCAGATGTGGTCAACAAATATGCGGTCTTAGATGGGCGCACACGCCCCGATGGTACGCCTTATGTTGTCACGACGGAGGAGATTCTTGCCAAGCTGCCCGACATCATCGATTTCTGCGAAACATACCTGGGCGTGAACCCGGTGACTCAGCCAATGCCGGTACAGCCCACCGCTCACTATGCCATGGGTGGAATCCCCACCAATATTCGCACGGAAGTTATCATCAACGAGAAGAATGACGTGATGCCGGGGTTGTATGCTGCTGGTGAAGTGGCCTGTGTTTCAGTGCATGGCGCTAACCGCCTGGGAACGAATTCGCTGGTGGATATTGTCGTTTTTGGCAGAGAAGCCGGAGTGAGAGCCGCCGAATTCGCACAGGAGGCGTCTTTCCAGCCACTGCCTGATGATGCGGTTGATTTCGCTCGTGAGCAATTAGACCGTCTGCGCAACGGCGAAGGCACTGAAAAAGCAGCCGATATTGCCCGCGAAATGAAGGATATCATGTTCGATCACGTCAGTGTCTTCCGAGTGGAAGAAGGTATGCAAGAAGCCCTTGATAAAGTCCGTGAACTCAAAGAACGCTTTAAGGGAGTCCGGGTGGATGATCAGGGCATCCAATACAATACTGAGCTTCTCAATACTTGGGAATTGGGCAATTTGCTGGATATAGCCGAAGTCACCGCAGCATCTGCATTAGCTCGTAAAGAAAGCCGCGGTGCTCATGCCCGGGATGATTATTCTGAACGTGATGATAAAAATTGGCTGAAACACACACTGGCTTGGCTGCGTGACGGTGATGTAGACTTACGTTATAAACCCGCCACGATAACAAAATACGAACCGAAGAAGCGGGTGTACTAGGAGATATCCATGCAGGTAACTTTAAAAATCTTTCGCTATAATCCTGAGAAGGATAAGAAACCCCATTACGATAAATTCACCGTGGATGCTGAGCCTATAGACCGGGTTCTGGATTTGTTAGAGCGGGTCAAAGATTACCATGACGGAACGCTCGCTTTTCGACGCTCTTGCGCCCACGGCATTTGCGGCTCGTGTGCCATGCGCATCAACGGGATCAACCGCCTGGCTTGTAAGGCGTTGGTGCAAGATTTCAATTCTACAAAAATTACTGTGGAGCCGATATTGGGGCTGGCGGTGCTCAAAGATTTGATCGTGGATATGGATACTTTCTTCGAGCATTATCGTTCGGTGTTACCTTACTTCATCAACGATGAGAATCCGCCTCAGAAGGAGCGGCTTCAGAGTCCCGAAGAACGTGAACGCTTCGACGATACAACCAAGTGCATCCTGTGCGCGGCCTGTACTACATCCTGCCCCTCGTTTTGGGCCAATGAGCAATACGTCGGCCCCTCGGCAATTGTCAACGCCCATCGCTTCATCTTCGACAGCCGTGACCGGGCAGCAGCCGAGCGGCTCCGCATTCTCAATGACCAATTCGGCGTTTACCCATGCCATACAATTTTCAACTGCACCGATGCCTGCCCGCGTGATATTCAGGTCACAAAAGCAATTGGCGAGGTAAAGAAGGCTATTGTGACTGGACGGTTAGATTAGCGTTGTTTGATCGCCTGTTGCTAAGAACGCCCCCACTTGTGGGGGCGTTTTTGCTGATTCGACGTATCCTTGTAAAAATAGAAAAAAGGTGGGGGTTTGCGAAATTCACCGCAGGCACATTTCGCAAACCCCCACTCCTCCTTTCAGATAAGATACTTGCTCAGGTTGTGATAAGATAAAGAAAATCGGGTGGTGGTTAGATGGTAAGTGATCACCGAATAACAAAATGCTCTAGCCGCTGTCCTCGGCAGCGGGGACGCCGCTGGGAGCATCTCTGAAATAGCCCGTCACTTCCTTTTTTACCACTACCGAAAATCGATGATCGCCCGCGGGAGACGGGTTGGTTCGTAACACGGATTCACTCTGAAGGGCATGATGTCACGGATGAAACGGATTTTTTCGTTTTTATTTTGATACATCCATTAACTCCGCGTTATCACCTTCACTCACCTGCACTTGCCGCAGGTGCAAGTGTGACGCAAGCACAAGTGTCTGTGCTCGCCTGCACTGAGCCAGGTCGAAGTGTCCGTGTCCTATTTCAGTGCTTCCAAAGTGTGACATTGTGACCGTGTTGAGTATAGGTTAATATTGGTTGGTTTTGAACGCAATCCCAGACAACAATGGGTGCATTCCCATTTTGTGACATTTAACTAAAACAAGCCATGAAATTGTAAATGGTAAATTGTAAATGAAATGGCGCGTTGGAAAATTTAATTTAGGAATTCAAAGCGCTGACGGTCGGGCGTTAGGCCACAATGGGACCAAAATCGGTCCAAAAGCATTTACCATTCACCATTCACCATTTACAATTCTCCCGGTGATCTGGGATTGCGTACCGTTACTCCAACCACCGTCACATTTTGGGATTGCACCCTCCTACAATTAATGCCCAGTTGTAAGACGATTTTCCAAATCGTCCTACAATTAATGCTTAAACGCAAGTCTCCACCGGGGTGGTGAGGAGAATCCGGTGGAGACTTTTACCAAAGGAGGAAACAGCGATGAATGAAGAAAACCGTTCCCCATTCCTATTTAAAATAATACCAGATGCAGGCTGAATTCCAGATTGTCAAAGGTCACAATTTAGGGGTGATGTTGCTCACTCGGTAAGTCGTTGACAAGTTAGGAGTTCAGCCCCTTTGTGAAATAGAACACGGATGACACGGATTTAGCGGATATACGCGGATTTTTTCTTTCAAGTTTTTTATCCGCGTATATCCGCCTGATCCGCGTTATCCGCGTTCTATTCAACCAACTTTCAGCAGCCGTCTGACCGATTGGGTTCGATGGTGGGCAACGTAAACCAAAAAGTGCTGCCCTCTCCTAACTTGCTGCTCATTCCAATTTCTCCACCCATGAATTCTACCAGCCGTTTGGTGACATTCAGCCCCAGCCCCCAGCCAGTTTGCTCGCGGACAGTTTGAGCTTCGGAGCGGAAGAACTGGGCGAAAAGCCTGGCCTGGTCTTCCTCGCTGATGCCAATGCCGGTATCAATGACCTCCACGCAAATGTGGCTGTCTTTCAGGGAAGCGCGGACGGTGATCTGCCCTCCCTCGGGTGTGTATTTCCAGGCATTGCTGATCAGGTTAGTGAGTACTTGAATCAGGCGATTGGGATCAGCGTAGATGCGGGGCAGGGTGGCCGGGACATCAGTTTCCAGAGTTTGAGATTTCTCTTCGAATTTCTGCCGCAGGCTGTTGATGGTTTCGTCCACGTAGCCGTGCAGAGGCAGGAAAGCGGGGGCGAGGCTGAGTTTGCCGCGCTCGATTCGGGAGATGTCTGAAAGATCGGAGATCAACGCAGCCATACGTTCAACGTTGTTGCGGATAACGTTCAAAAAATTGGCTTGCTGTTCGTTGACGGTTCCTACGATTCCCTTCTGTAGCAGGTCAGTGTAACCTTTGATAGAGGTCAGGGGAATGCGCAGTTCGTGAGTCACGATGGAGACAAACTGTGATTTGGACTCGTTGGCTTGCTGGACAGCCTGGTATAGGTGGGCGTTTTCGATGGCCACCGCGGCCTGCGCTGCGAAGGCGTTCAACAGGTCGAGATCATCGTTGGTGAAGATGCCCGGCTGAGCGCGGTTGTCTACATAGATCACGCCGATGATGGTGCCGCGGGTGCGCAGGGGGGCACATAGGATAGAGCGCAGGGCGTAGAAGACCACGGATTCCTGTCCAGCAACGCGGTGGTCGTTTTGGGCATCGGTGATGACAATACCCTTGTCGTTCCCGATCACAGATTGGATGAGTGTGCGGCTGATTTGCATATCTTCTCGCTGGAGGGTTTCCCGCTCGATATTGCGGGCCGCTCGCAGGTTGAGATTCCCGCTGTCAGGGTCGATCAGGGTGAGGCAGCCGCGCTCGGCGCCGGTCACTTGGATGACGGCATCCAATAACTGTGTGAGCACATCGTCCAGGTTGAGATATTCCCCCAGGCTTTGCGAAACGCGGCACAGGGCTGACAGACGTCCGGGTTCGGAATCTCGTTCGAGAGAGCCTTCCAGCTGTGTCAGGTGTTCCCGCGCGGTTTGAATCGCAGCCCGCGTCTGCACCGGGAGTGTTTGCTTGCTGAGATATGATAACGAGGTTCGGAGGTCTTGCAAGGCGTCGAGATTAGTTTTATCAGGCATAGGGTATTTTTATTCCGGAAATTCCGTGTTGATTGCCTTGCAGCAACGCACAAATTCGAGCACGACGGGGACATTGCGCATCATATATGCCATGCTGCCCTGGACGCGTAGTTTTCGGGTAATCATGGCTTGCATGGGATCCAGTTCACCTTTCAATAGGCGGGCAAGGTTCTCGTAAGGCGCGCTGAGTACAAAGGCTGGTTTGACACCGGCACGTTGGCTTTCCTCGACCACGAAAGCAGCGCGGCACTCGCCGTGCCACAGGTCGATGTACAGCAGCATTGACTCAGTCAACGGGCCGCCCGGCTCGACGTTGAACATGATATCTCCCTCCCATTTTCGGGCAATGCGGGCGTATTTCTCGTCGGAGTTGAGTTTGTCTTTGAGAGCTTGTAGCCATTCGTCACTGGGGAATTTTATTGACATAGGGTGCCTCGTTTACTTGCATTTGTTAGAATTTGTTGGGTCTCTGGGATTTCGCGTGGCGTTGCTCGCGGCATCCCTAATCCCCCCCGGCCCCCAAGCTTGGGGAGACGCGGTTTCTCCCTCGGCAATTTGAGGAGGTTGGGGAACTGTAGCGATTTAAGTGAGGTTACACCTTGCTGATGATATAAATTGCCTGATTTTACTACAACTTAGTGATGGCCTAAAGTCAATTAACATCCATAAGATTAGGCTAACAAGGAGCCCGTTTCGCAAGTTTAGTAAAAGTACGCCCAAGAGGTGGATATCAAGAAGCAATTTAAAGCCGATGGGGAAGATCATGATGGTTAGACTGAAAATAACTATCAGTAAACTGGCATACCGGAATCTCAGTAGAGGGACAAAAGGTAATACCCAGATTATATATTGTGGAGAAAAAACCTTGTTTGTAGCAATGAAGGTTAGAAGAGTAATGACAATATATGCCACTAGACTGTCGGTGGGGATAAGTCCATAACGGTTACGTTCCTTGCTAAAATGTCCAAAACAGCTTGCAAACACAATCGCAGACGAAAACATGACTACATAGGGTATCCATCGAATTGCGATGTTTACATAGGGAGAGACGAGATGGAATGCGCCATAGTTAGAGACGACTTTTGCCGGGCCGTATTCCAATCCCAATCCCAGTACCTGGCCTATCAAAATCAGCCCGCCAAACAAGCTTTCTATTTCTAGACCACGATGTTGGTGGTAAGAAAGAAACAAGTTTAGCCAATTCGGGGAAAGCACAAAGAAAGGGATTAATGGTAATACGCTTAGTATTCCTCCTAAAATGAAACGTTTTAGGGAGCGGGTATCTTTGTTAACGATGAGAAATATGCCAAAGATAGGGATGATGAAAAGTGGGTAGAGTTTTGCAGCGACCGCGATTCCAATACAGAAGCCAGTTATAGTTGGTATGCCGGCTATAAAAAAATAAAGCGCGAGGAATGTCAACAAAGCTGGAAACAAGTCGTAACGCCACGGTAGCAATGGCGCACAAATTATCAGTGCTACCGTCAAAATGGCTATAGGCTTCACTCTCTCCCGAGCCTGAGGCTGCCAGCGCGGCATTAAAAATAGAATGGTTGATGCTATAGCTAAACTAAATAATATGTTTTCCAGGAGATAAAGCTTGATATATTGGTGGAGTGATACTTCTTGTCCAAATGCCAACCAGTGAGGTATACAAAAGGCCAATAAAGCCAGGGGAGGGTACTCCATATCATAGTCGCGATATGGAATTTCTCCATTGAGAAATTGTGTTGAATACTCGAAATATATCTCTATAGAATCATCATGCCAATCAGTGTATAACTCGTATGCAAAAAGAGAGATGATCGCTAATCCCACTAGTTGGACGATAATCAACCCTAAGATAGTGAGTCGATTGTTAGCCGTGTTATTTGTCTGCATAGTTCACTTGCTTTGATGGATGAAATTGTTACTTGTTCAAAGAACAGCTCATAAGGTCGCTACTTTCCTCTTCGATGTTCAGTTGGCAGAGTCTGTTCCTGTTCGATTATCACTCCCACCGGGCTTGGGATTCTCCTGGAGCAGCCTTAGGGAAAAGATAGAAAAGTGCCATAGGAATAATTATGAAGCTCAGAGGAAGCAATTGACGCACTTCTTTGATG
>JBDRGC010000125.1:0-8362 GCA_043818215.1 Chloroflexota bacterium
ATTAATGTCACTTGAGTAACGATGTGGACAGTTTAGAACAAATGATTTATTATTTGTAGCTCTTTAGGAATTGCCGGGGTACCCTCATATATGGAGCTACCCCGGAGATTCCCAGAGCCCCCGAATTTCAAAGGATAGAGCGAATGGGTTGATTCGAATTCACACCATCCGCCCTTATGCGCTGTTATTTTTTTTCGGGGTTGAAAATAACAACGAATTTCAAAGGATAGCGCGAATGGGATGTGTTCAATTCGCGGCATCCGTTTTTATTCTCTGTCATTTTTTTTAGGGTACATAATGACAACGACTTTCGGTTCTGTTGGAATTGCCGAGGTACCCCCCATATATAGGGAATACCCCGGCAATTCCAACAGAGCCAAGATTTATTAGGAGAACGTCATGAAAGTACTCGATTATTCATCTATCCCTTTTGCAGGCGGTAAACTATCATTTGGAGATCGTATCAAAGGGACATTGCACTTTGGATTTTCTTGGGTGGCCGAAATGAAATCTCAGGAGGTTATTGTTGGGTACTTAAGCCGGGTTCTTGACAACAAGTTTACGCTGTTGCGCAATATCACGATCCTGGATGCCAACGTTCCTGTCCCGCTGATTTTGATCGGACCTCACGGTGTTACCGTCATGTACAATAGTGCTATCAAAGGGATTTATCGCGCCAAGGGAGAGACCTGGGACGTGATGGACAACCGCACCCGACGTTTCGAACCCGTTCAGCCAAATCTGGTGATGCGTACAACCCTGATGTCTCGGGCGGTCAGAACATTTTTGAGCCGTATTGGATTCGCTGTGGAACCCGAGGGAGTGCTAGCTCTCACAAATATTAGCGCTCATGTAGATACGCTCCGTCCAGCGGTGCGAGTGTTGCTTGTCGACGCGCTGGAACGTTTCGGGGCCCGGCTGATGCAGGCGCAGCCAATCTACAAAATTGAAGAAGTCCGGGCTATTGTGAATGCCATCACAACATCTTTCGAAGCGGAAGACGAAGTTGAGAAAGATGTCGCCAGCACACCGGTTGTTTCCCAACCCACGGAATCCAAACTGGACAAGGCCTTAGATCCGATCCAAAAGAAAATGAATTTCAAACGCCGTCAATGGCTTCTTTTGGGAAGCATAGTCGCGGCCGAAGTCATAATTTTACTGATCTTCCTGATTGTAATTATGCTAACCTCGTGATAGGGATCAGGCATCAGATAAGGGATATCCTGTCATCCAATCACCGACCGCCGACTGCCGACCACCCAACCGCCCGACCGCCAGCCACCGACCGACGACCACGGACTGCCGACCACCGACTGCCTACCGCCGACTGCCTACCGCCGACTGCTGACTGCTGAACAACAAACCAATAGCACGGATTAACGGAATTTTCGGATACCTATCCCTTTGGGATAACAACTAAGGAACGAGAATTAAATAACTTGCGCGTTTGTATCCTAACGCGAGCGCTGGTTGAGTAGCGCAGGCACACGTTTTTAGTGCCGGAGCGTACACCTGCACCGAACGCAGGTACGGTGTCGAAACCCAGCGGATTAAGGCAAATTAGCTCATTTTCGCGCCCCGCTTGGTTTCGATACGGCTCTCCGTCCCTCCGAGCCTACTCAACCGGCGCTACACTCAAATTTGGAAATGGGCAAGTTATTTGATCACCGTTCCTAAACTAACCGACCCAACTAATCCAACCAACTCAACCAATCCATCCAACCAATGAACTAACCCAACCGACCCAACCAACTCTGTGACACCACCATTCCTTTCCATCATCATCCCCGCACATAACGAAGAACGCCGCCTGCCCGGTACACTGGAGCAGGTGTTTAACTTTTTGCAGACGCAATCCTACACCGCTGAAGTGCTGGTCGTTGAAAATGGCAGTCAGGATAACACCCTTAAAGTCGCTCAAGATTTTGCTGCGGATTGCTCCCCGTGCCGCATTTTGCAAGCGGATGGACGCGGCAAAGGCCTGGCTGTGCGTCAGGGCATGATTGCCTCTCGCGGCCAATATCGCTTCATGTGCGATGCTGACCTCTCCATGCCCATTGCCGAAGTCAACCGCTTTCTTCCGCCAGCCCGCAACGATTTCGACATTGCCATCGCCTCCCGCGAGGCCCCTGGCTCCATCCGCTACCACGAACCCGCCTACCGGCATTGGGGCGGGCGCGGCATCAACCTCATCATCCGCACCCTGGCCCTCCCCGGACTGCACGACACCCAATGCGGCTTCAAATGCTTCCGCGCTCCCATAGCCGAAGACCTTTTTACTCATCAAACTCTCACCAACTGGTCTTTCGATATCGAACTGCTATACATCGCCCGCCGGCGCGGCTTCCGCATCGTCGAAGTACCCATACCGTGGTACTACAGCCCCGAGACCAAGATCAACCCCATTCGAGACGCGCTGCAAATGATGCGCGATATCATCACCATTCGCCGCAACGCCCGCCGAGGCCTGTATGACCTCCAGACTTGACCCCTCTCTGATTCCTCCGGCCCCCAATCTCGATTTCGAGAACCTTCTCTGGGAGGCCGGAATCCAACGCATTGCCGGAATTGACGAAGCGGGACGCGGTGCGCTGGCGGGGCCGGTGGCCGCCTCAGCCGTGATCCTGTTCCCCCGCGTGAACACCCTGCGGGATTTGAGGGGGGTGCGTGACTCAAAAGAGATGACCCCAGCCCAAAGGGAATCTTGGGCCAGCCGCATCCCGGAGATAGCCCTGGCCTGTGGAGTTGGGTTTGCCACCCCGGTCGAGATCGACGCCCTCGGAATCGTCCCCGCCACCCGTCTGGCAGCCAGCCGTGCCCTGCAATCCCTCGCCGTGCAGCCCAGTCATCTGCTGCTAGATTATCTGTTCTTGCCCGATAACCCCCTCCCGCAGACGGTGCTGATCAAAGGGGATGCCCGTTCGTTGAGCATCGCGTCAGCCTCCATTTTAGCCAAGACGGCCCGAGATGCGCTGATGCGTACACTTGACGGTCAATGCCCCGGCTACGGGTTCGCGGCCCACAAAGGCTACGGCACCGCCGCCCACCGCCAGGCCATCACCCGACTCGGCCCCTCACCGGTGCATAGAATGAGTTTTGCTCCGATGCGTTTCGGCGTGGAGGGCAGAGGGTAGAGAGTAGAGAGTAGAGGGTAGAGGGTAGAGGGTTAGAACGCATAACTTGCTACTCGCCACTCGCCACTCGCCACTCGCCACTCGCTACTTACTTGCCACTTGCCACCTGCCACCTGCCACCTGCCACTCGCCACCTGCCACTCGCCACCTGCCACTCGCCACCTGCCACTCACCACCTGCCACTCGCCACTCGCCACTCGCAAACATTCCCACAGGAGACCCCCATGAGTAAACAGACAAAACAATTCGGCCTCTGGCCCAGCCCTATCACACCCATCAGCCTGGCGCGCGGCATCAACTTTAGCGACGTGGCCTGGGATCACGACGGCAGCTTGGTCTGGCACGAGCGCCGCTCCGACCGGGGCGTGATGGTGGTCCAGCCCTCCGATGGGCAGGCCGCCCGCGATCTCAACAGTGACTACAATGTGCGCGCTGGAGTTGGCTACGGGGGCGGTGATTTCGCCATCGGACACGGATATGTGTACTTCGTGGAAGCCGAGTCGGGGCGCATTTACCGCCAGCCCACCCACACGGAGACGGCACGGCCCATCACCCCAGCCTTCGGGTCCGCGGCCTCCCCCGTCATCTCGCCCGATGGACGCCATCTGCTATTTGTCCACACCTACGAGCGCAAAGACGTCATCGGCATTGTGGATGTTGAAGGGAAGTCCTGGCCTCGCAAAATAATTTCGGGGGATGATTTCTATATGCAGCCTTGCTGGCACCCCGACGGGCAGCGCATCGCCTGGATTGCCTGGAATCACCCCCAAATGCCGTGGGATGGCACCAGGTTACACATTGCCAGACTCTCGCAGGTTTCAGAATCTGAGGCAGGTTTACCCGCCCTGGGCGAAGTGACCACCATTGCTGGCGACGAGAACACATCCATCTTTCAGCCCCAATTCTCGCCCGATGGGCGCTATCTGGCATACATTTCCGATGAGAGCGGCTGGTGGCATCTCTACGTTTACGATTTAGAGAGCGGCGAGCACAAGGTGTTGACGGGAGGGGAGGCCGAACACGCTGTCCCAGCCTGGGTGCAGGGGGTGCGCACTTATGGTTTCAGTCCCGATGGCAAGAGCATCTTTTTCTTGCGTAACCAGGACGGCTTCATTGGACTGTGGCAGGTGGATGTGGCAACCAAGCTCCAGACCCGTATCCGCATTGGAGCCGAATACACCTGGTTGACACAGGTGGCCGTTGCGCCCGCTGAAGACCTGCCCCCCACAGGGGACGCGGCTGCGGCAGAGGGACGCGTGGCCCTGATTGCCTCCGGCGCCCGCGTCCCCAGCCGGGTGATCACTTACGGTATTGCCGGTGGCGCCCGCGTTTTGCGGCGGTCTCTGCCCGAAGATTTACCTCCCAAAACTTATGCCCTGTCCCAATCCATAACCTGGGAGGGGATGGACGGCGACGAGGTATATGGCATCTTCTACGCTCCCCAAAGCAAGGCCTACGAGGGGATTGGCAAACCGCCCCTGATGGTGTTGGTCCACGGTGGGCCAACCGGCCAGCGGGGGGCGAATTTCGACAGCCAGGCGCAGTTCTTCGCCAGCCGCGGTTGGGGGGTACTGCAAGTCAACTATCGGGGCAGCACAGGCTACGGGCGCGCCTACCGTGACATGCTCAAGGGCAACTGGGGTATTTACGACGTGCAAGACTCGGTCAGCGGGGCGCAATATCTGGTTGATGATGGGCAGGTGGACGGCGGCAAACTGGTCATCATGGGCGGCAGTGCGGGAGGCTTTACCGTGCTCAAGGCTTTGGAAGATCATCCCGGCTTTTTCAAGGCGGGGGTTGATCTTTTTGGGATCGCGAACCATTTAACTTTGGTGGCTGACACCCATAAATTCGAGGAGCGTTATTCCGATTCGTTGTTAGGCTCTCTCCCTGATGCCGCCGGGTTGTACCGGGAGCGCTCCCCCATCTTCTTCGCCGATAAAATTCAGGATCCCATTGCAGTTTTTCAGGGCGAGGATGACAAAGTTGTACCACGTGATCAATCCGATGAAATTGTGGCCGCCCTGCAGCGCAACGGCGTGCCCCACGAGTATCACCTCTACCCCGGCGAGGGCCACGGCTTTCGCAAGACGGAAACGATCGAGAAGTTTTACACCTCGCTGGAAAAGTTTTTGAGGCAGTATGTGATTTTTGCGTAGGACGATTTTCCAAAATCGTCCTACATGCCACGGCTCACGCAAAACCGAGACCATCGAGAAATTTTACACCTCGCTGGAGAATTTCATCCGGGCTAAAGCTCACTATAGACTTTCAGAAAATGATTTTGACTCAGCTTGTCATTCCCAAAGGGACAAGTGTGCGAAGCAGCTTTACCGCTGACACTTGCACCGCATATCATCCCATTATGGGGACTGCGTTTGGTGCAGTGCAGGTGAGCAATCTCATCCTTGGCGAGAAGGAGATTGCTTCACCGAAAAGCGTCCGTTCGCAATACCAACGGGTATCCCTAGACACCGGGACAGGTGTACCCTTGCGGTATGACATCTGGTTAAGCGGAGTCAAAAACATTATCTTAACATATATATCTGGCCCGCGGCCCACTCGCAGGCCGGGACGCACTAATCGTTTGGGGGGCAGGGATGATGGGCCGCTGGCTGATCAAACAATTGCAGCGGCAGAATGTCACCCGGGTTGTCTTTGTGGAAATTGATCCCAAAAAAAATTGGCAGCCCCCGCCGGGGGCTGCCAATAATTCATACCGAAGATTTGCTCGATTGGTGGGCGCGCTACGAAAATCCGGTGGTTTTGGCCGCCGTTGGTGCCCGTGGGGCCAGGCAGTTGATCCGCGGGCGGTTGAATGCTATGGGACTGTGCGAGGGAGTCGATTGGTGGGGGGCGGCGTAGCGATGGCTAAACGCACTCAATCAACCACGTTGGCCGAGTTTTTCTAGCCGCAGAATTTCTGTTTCTTGCTCTTTGCGAAATTCGACTGCCGCTTCGAAGGCCTCTTCTCGACTGCCATAATGACTGAGATAGAAACGTTTATTTTTTCGCATATTTTTCTTCGGCGCCCAGAACACACTGAAGCAGGGTAATTTTTTTCCTGTTCGCCGACTGCGGGAAAACGTTTCAGAGATGCCATTTACTCCCGAAGTGTTAGCCGCGGTTGGCCCTCGCTGAAACGGAAGTTTCTCAGGCGGGGGGTCATTTCTTATATACTCTTCCCGATATTCAATCGCCAGTTGCAAAGCTTTCTCTTTTCCACCGCATTGCCCGTCGCTGAAGAATTTTCGATGTTCGCGGTAGGCTTCGTAATAAACACGTACAAACCAGCCATGCGTGTGTTCTGAATCGATTCGACTTATGCCTTCCATTGTGTCACCTCATATTCCTCGGCGACCCCTGACACCGATATTAGTGATGCAGCTCACCAGTTGAACCGCTGTCCGAGCGTGTTAGTTTCTGACGCGGCTTTCACCAGAACCAATCTTAGCAAATCGCGCCGCGTCCCTATGGCGCAAGCCATTCCGCCGCATTTGGGGTTGGGCAGCGATAATCTTTCATTCATAAGATGGCTCATGGAAAAACCAATGTGTTTGCTATTCTTTCCACAACATCCGCATACTGTTTCCCATAAACCAAAATCTGTATAGCCATTCCTCCTCTAGCAACGTATACTTTATCATACGTTGCGTCAACTTGACCCATAAAACCGGAGTGCGTCTGGCGAATTACATCATATCCTGCATCTTGATGAGGAAGATCAATTTGTAATAGAAGTTCTCCTGGTTCATCTTTTGACCGCTTCTGTTCCAGCGCATCAAGATAAGCCTTTAATGATGAATAATTCGAGATATCCATGGGAATTTTAGAAATATCAATTTTTATTTTTTCATCATCAAACCCCTTCAATTGCATCCCATCAAGCCGGAAATTAGCAATATATATCTTAGCTTCATCTAAGCCTGAATAAACAAACCAGTTAGCAGGATAAAAAAAGCTTATCCCAGTATCTGCATAGGTATATACTAACCAAACTTCTGAAGGGGGGGCAGGCGTTGGTGGCTTATCGAATGTTGGAAATGTTGTTGAAGTATTTGTTGGAAATGGGGTACTACTTGGAATTATTATTGGCGTAGATGTTATGTTTGCTGCTTCCACCGAATCAAGTGTAGATGTACCAAATATCTCTGGTTTTTGTGTATGTGTAATTTCAGACAAGGGCACTTTCTGATTACAAGCCGCTATCGTCAGCACTAATAAGAAAACAAATAAAACACAAGATTTTTTCATTATCATGTATTCCTACATACCACTCGCTGCCCAATGGTGTGCGTTACCGGCGGGGTGGATTAGCAAAACAACTTGACATTATGACACAAGAATTTGCAAACCGTGCTAGTTTTTGCGGGCGTTCAACCCCATCCGGTGGATGCTTTGTTGGGCTGTTTGTTCTATCTCACTTCAGCGCGCCCTTGCCTCTGGACATCGTGCCCATATCCCGCCAAAATAGAAACCAACAGCAGCCCCAGGATCATGACGGGGATGAGCACCGCGTTCTCCATCAAGAATTCGTTGAAGAAATAACCGATCACGAATTGTCCAAATAACCACCCGAAGAAAACAACTATCGTCCATGGCCACATCTTTGCCAGTATACTCCAAACAGGGCCGGGCTGCTTTTTCAACGGCGTATTGATCCTGGTTCCCACCACACCGCCGATGATACCGATCACTGGCGGGAAGATGCCGCCTCCAAAAAGCAGCAGTCCAAACGACAACAGGGCGAGGATCGCGCCGCCCTGCTGTCGCTGCACAAAGGCCGCTGCCCACACCATTGTTACCAATCCAAGCACCATCGCCAGGATACCAGTGACCAAAAAGTTAGGAATGATCGTCATGGCCGGTTCGCAGGCATTCCAGATTTCTTCCGGCACACATGATGCACCCATAGACGCGATCATGATGCTCTCTGGCCGCACATTCCCCTGAAGCATTTCAAAATATCCATGCTCTAGGCCGCCAAATCCGGCAAAGATGCCGAACGATGCCGCAATGATTCTTGTCGCCTTTCTCATTTCTGCTCCTTATCTTCTTGTGGATGCTATCGTTTTGATTGCATTCCTCGAGTCCACTGAAAAAAGGTTATTTCACCGCAGAGCACGCGGAGATCGCTGAGATTATTGAAAATCAGTTTAAGATTTCGGAACTTTGCTCAGATTCTGGCATGAATTCCTAAACTTGGTTTTAGGTTTTTCTCTGCGTTC
>JBDRGC010000126.1:0-7733 GCA_043818215.1 Chloroflexota bacterium
CCCCATTCCCCATTCCCCAATCTCCAATCCCCAATCCCCAATCCCCAATCCCCATTCCCCATTCCCCAATCCCCATTCCCCATTCCCCATTCCCCAATCTCCAATCCCCAATCCCCAATCCCCAATCTCTAGTATAATTCAAACCATGAAAGAGACAAGATATTGGATACTCGTAATTGGAATCCTGGCTATTGCTGCCTGGTTGGCTTTCTCGGTGATAGGGACTGTGCAGGATATGACCCGCTCCGTGAACGAAACTACTGAAGATGCCTTGCAGCCCGTCACCGATATGACCGGCGGTCTGGCTACACAGGTGTCGCAGTTTTTGAACCCTACCCCGACGATTTTGCCCGACCCGGTGACTATCATACGGGATGTGCGCACCCTGTCTCGATTGGAGACCATCCAGTACACGGTGGAGAAAGTTATCACCGCAAACAAAGGACAGGGATCGTTGGAATTTCTCTTCGGCGATCAATTGATCTTCGTGGCCCACGGAGTGGTGATCGCCGGGGTTGACCTGGCAAAGCTGGGCGCTGACGATCTGTGGTTGGAGGGGGCCGTGCTGCATGTCCGCTTGCCGGAGGCTGAGATTTTCATCGCCACCCTCGACAACGACAAATCCTACGTCTACGACCGGGATACGGGGCTGTTCACCAAAGGGGATATTCATTTGGAGACCGGGGCCCGTCAGGTTGCCGAGGACAAAATCGAGAAAGCAGCCCTGGAAGACGGCATTCTGGAATTTGCCCAGGCCAATGCCGAGCAGTATCTCTTCCGATTGCTGCGAACCCTGGGTTATCCCGATGTGATTTTCGTCCAACCAGAAACCCAAGAATAGCGAGTCAGCGAGTCAACGAACCAGCGAGTCAGCGAGTCAGCGAGTCAACGAGTCAACGAACCAATATACCAATGTACCAATGTACCAATATACCAACCCCCTAAATACGCTCAGTCCAACTCGGATGGGCGTATTTATCTTTAACCAATTCATCGGCGCGGGCGAGTTCGGCGGGGGTGAGTTTGGCGGGTTCCAGGGTGAGATTCAACGTTTGCGAGAAAGCTGTGACGAAGGCGGAGGCCGCCTCTGCCCATGAAACGCGGCCTCCCAAGACTGATTCCACGGTGGTGGCGCGGGCCAGCAGACCTTCGGCTGCCTGCGAGCGGCTGGCCTCATCGGGGAAAGCGAGAGCCTGAGTGATACGAGTCAGGTCCCCGCGGAGTGGCAAGGTTCCGTGTTGGAGCACGCCGGCCTTTTTGCGGGACTGCGCGCTGCCGATCAATTTTCTTCCATTGACAGTGATCTCGTAATTAGAAGGGGACTCGAAACAAATCGGCTCTGGCTGCCCCCCGGAAACTGGCGAACTTTGGGGCCTGGGAAGTGCCTGGGCGGGCAATTTCATCAATTGCAGCCCTGCCAGCAAAGCCTGAGAGATGCAGCAGTAACTTTCCAACACGCTGCCAGCCAGCCGTGGTTCGCTGTATGAGCCGATGACCGAGTAAGTCAGTTCGTCAGTGTGCAGGATAGCGCGCCCCCCGGTGATGCGCCGGACAATCTCCCAGCCGCGGGCGGATAATTTCTCATGGTCAACGTCGCTCACGGGCTGTGCATAGCCTAGCGATAGGCAGGCCGGATGCCAGGCGTACAGTCGCAGAGTTGGAGGAACATCACAGCGTCCCACCGCCTCGAGAATAGACTCGTCCACAGCCATATTCCAAGCTCCGGGGCCCGGCGGCGTGCGGAGAAGACGCCAGGTAGTAGTTGGATAGTCGGGTAGTTGGATAGTCACGTAGTTCGGTGGCGCGTTCCAATGCGTTTCGTGTCAACAAGATTGGTTGTACTTGTTCAGATTGTACAACGATCTTGCCAAAAGATATTGCTCACAAAGAATCCCGGTGTTTTCGCAACACCGGGATTCTAATTTTGACAAGCGTAAGAGTCTCTGTATCGGTCTTTGTTTAATTAGCACCGTTAACATGGCTAAGCGCCACATTGATGTATTGATTGAGGCTGACACCTTCGCGTTCAGCAACTCGGACCAGGTCACGGTGCAAGGATTTAGGCAGGCGCAGGGAGAATTTGCCGCTGTACTCTGGCTCGGGCTGCGGTTCCGGTATGGAAAGACCTGTATCCAGCGATCCTTGTATCCACACTCTCATGGCATCCTTGATCATTTCGGCTGCCTCGTCAAATGTATCCGCCTCCGTAATGCAACCGCGCAACTCTTTCACTCCTGCAAACCATACAGGTTTGTCCGCATTGGATATGTCTCGTTTGAACTCAGTTGTATAGGGCAAGTTCAGATAGTAATCAAGCGTTTTTTCACTCATTGTCAATTTCCTCCAGCATACTCAAAATTATCTTGACATAAACTGTTTTTACAAAAGGGCGTTTCATCGGAATGGTCAAGCGTTTATCACCAAGAAAATAGAAATAATGGCTAGAGCCACCTCTTGGCTGCCGACGACTAAACCCATAATCGCGCAATACCTGATCCAGGTCATCAAATCGGACATTCTTTGGGTTGCCACGAATCTTTGCAAGTCTTTTTTCTCTCTTTGTCATCCTGGCAAGATAGTACCGTATATGGTGTCACTCGTCAAGTGGAAGTATAGATAGTTGTCATCGGTCTGACGACTCGTTGAGCACTCACTACTTCCCGCTACTAGAGTGCGAATGGAAAATCACTTGACAGGGACTTGTTTCAATTGTATGATATGGCGGTGAACGACATATCAGATGGTGACTCAGTATGACAAATGATACTCTTTCCCACCTCCCCCTGAGAGAACCGACATTTTTTATCTTGCTGAGCCTTTCGCCAGGGCCGAAGCACGGCTACGCTATTTTGAAAGAAGTGGAAGCCCTGAGCGAAGGTCGCCTGCTGTTGAGTACCGGCACGCTTTACGGGGCTATCAAACGCCTGCTGGAGCGTGAATGGATTCAGCGCGTGAATGATCCCATCCCCAACGGCACCGACCGCGCGCGCAAAGTCTACACCCTCACCGAGCAGGGCCGGAACGCGCTGAACGCCGAGATCGAGCGCCTGCGTAAATTGGTATCTGTGGCCCAAATCCAAACCGCGGAGGCGATTCCGTGAGCATCCTGACCCGGATTTTCGGGTGGCTCTATATCCAAAGTTTGAATCTCTACCCCAAGAAATTCCGCGCCAACTTCAGCGAGGAGATGCAATCTGTGTTCGCCGGGGCCGCACACGAAGCGGGGGACAACCCAGGCAAGCTGCTGGCGCTCTTCGGACGCGAAATCCGCGATTGGCCCGGTTCGATTTTGCAGGAACACTGGTTCACACTGACCGAAAAGGATTTATCCATGACAATAATTTACAAAAAGCCCAATTGGTTCTTTTACTCTGGCTGGATGGTGTTCAGCGTCCTTGCATTTCCCCTCGCCTGGTTTTCCTATTTTGGGATTATTTCCCTAGTAACGCGCTGGGTGGGAAGCAGGATGCAAGTTGGTAATCGCAGCGTTATTACGGAAGATTATTTGTTCGAGTACATTTTTATCCCCATGCTGTGCTTGTTAACCGGCATCTTACAATACATCCTGTTGCGCCGTTATTTACCGCACATGGGTTGGTGGATTCTGGCAACGGGACTGGGGTGGCTATTGGCTATAGCGACCATTATACTTATAGGTTTTGGACTGGCCCCAAATTCCGATTCGAATTGGGGCGCGGTGCTTATCTTTCCCGTAGTCGGCGGGGCGATAGGGCTAGGCCAGTGGTTCTTATTGCGCCGGCGTCTGCCCCACGCCGCGTGGTGGATCCTTGCCAGTGTACTGGGATGGGGTCTGACAGGTTTGGGCGGGCTGACTGCAGTCAGGAACACGAGCTTACTGGTACAACTGCTTATCATCAGCTTACCGCCTGCCATCGCTACCAGTGTTGCTTGGTGGTACTTATTGAAACAACCGCCGAAATCAGATAGGGAAAGCCTGGGTGTTTAGCAACCTCGATAGCCTCCTGACTCGGATTTTCGGGCTGGGACAGACCTTCCAGGTTTTTGGAAACCTGGAAGGTCTTTTTGACTGAACACTGAAAACTGAACACTGAAAACTCCCCCAGTCATCACGGATAAGGATTGATCGTTGCTGTATCCGTCGGTGTGGGAGTAACTGTGGATGTGGGACTTGGCGTGTACGAGAAAATTGGCGTTGGAGTGATACTTGGCGTGAGGGTAATTGTTGGCGTGACGTTGGGATCAATCGTGTTCGTTACAGTGGGGGTCTCTGTGGGCGTGGAGGTTGGTGTCTGGGTTGGAGTGTAAGTAGGTGTTATTGTGGGAGTAGGCGTAAAAGTCGGCGGCGGGCCGTATCCGGGTTTATAGGCCAGTTTCAGCCGGGCAATCGTGGTAAAAGGCGACTCGAAGTAATCCCACCACAGAGTCAGGTACGCTTCTACGGCCGTTTCTTCGTCGCCTGAGAGTTCGCTTGCCAACCCAAGCGCGTAAGCGAAGTGGGCGCAGTCTTCAGAATTCAGGCACGCGAAGCTATCTGATTCGTACAGGTCTATCAATTCGGTGCGGATAATTAGCGCAGAGAAGCCGGATAGCAGTGACCGCATGGCGTTATCCGTGATCTGATTGGTGAGGTCGGCGTAGAAATAACTCGGCGGGAGCAGGCTGATGGATACTTCGTTGGTGTTGGGGAAGCGTTCCAACCTGAAAGATTGCTGTGATCCCAGCCAGACGATGGATTGCCCCTCGTGGTTGGTGTAGCGCGTAAGAGTGGGTTGGTTGGTATCGACCGTGTCGACGAACAGAGCCTGCGCGCCCTCCTCCGTTTCGACCACAATCCAGAATTCCAGCCGGCCGGACACTTTGTGGCGGAAGGTGAACCAGCGCTCCGGGTTGCCGTCCCCCTCGAAGTCGAAGCTGTGTGTGTAACGAATAGCCACCCCGCCGCTGCCCAGGTGATATAGCACGTTCCCGGCTTCTTCGGGGGGCAACGATGCGACCCAATTTTGCAGGGCCAGCCGCGGATCGCAGAAGGAGGCGTCCACACAGGCCTGGTAGAGGCCTGCGGGAGTCCGGGAATCAGCCATAAATTCCCGCGCGGGGGTTATCCATCGGGAACCGGCAACCGCCGGAGAGTCGATGATTCCTCCCAAATAGGCCTCGGCCGCCTCGGTATTTCCCATCAAAGCATGATAAATCCCAAGTCGGTAACGCCACTCATCGTGGGCATCTAAGGCGAAGGAACTTTGCGGCGGGGGCCAGTCGGGCAGCAGGGTTTCCATGATGGGGATGGCGGCCTCGGGTCCCCACACGCCGGCTGCCTGTCCGACCAGCGGTTCGCAGTAACTCAGCAGGCTGGAAATGGGGCGCAGATCGTAATCGGCCAGGGTGCGTTCGAGCGATTGTCCCGTCCAGCGGTAGGTGTGGGTGATGGTGACCGGGCAGGGAGGGTAGACGGTGGCGGCGAATTGCAGGTTTGCGCTGCCCTGGGCGTTTTGGACGGCAGACCATTGGTACTCGTTTTCAAGTCCGATTTCGAAGCCCTGATTGGGTGCGAAGTACAGTTCCTTTGGGGGAGTCTTGGTGAGGTCGAAAACGCGGGGGAAGTAAAGTTTGCGGGGTTGCGGCCCCAATGTGAAGATTATGAGTTCATCCACTCTGTCTCTGGTCAGGTCACCCCAAAAAGTCTCGGATTGGGCCTGATTGGGAAAGTCGATCTCGCTACTCAGAGAGTACACTGTATAGCCGCTAGTGCTCTCCGCCAACCAGAGGAAAGCGCTGCCCCCCGTGGTGTTCAGTTCCAATAGCTGGCCTGTACTCCCCTCTCCCAGATTTGGGGGCGAGGGCGAAGTTATCGTCAAGCGTGGGTCTTGCAATCGAACCCAGTCGGCAAGATTTTCGGGGCTGGCCTTGCCCGAATTGAGAGCTTGGGTCAGCAAAGCGGCGTATTGCAGGTTCGCGCGGGGGTCGCCGGTACGCGCCAGATTGTACGCCAGCCCCCACCGCCAGCCAGCCGCGGCGGGGACGTTGGGGTAGTTCAGCAGAGCCTCGGATTGCATCACAGCGGCGCAGTAGAAAGCGGCGTAATACTCGGCTTCCTCAGTGCTGTCGGTGCGGGGGAGATTTTCCGGATAGCCTTCCATCAGCGCGATGGCATAATTGAATTGATTGGGCGACCAATCTGCCACTCGAAAGGCTTCTTTTTCATCATTGGGCAAAGCCGGCGTCAGCATTGGCAGCCGCGGCGATGGGGTGATGGTCGGGGTGGGCGAGGGCGTGAGGGTGACCGTGGGCGTGAAAGTTGGCAGCGGCGTCCGCGACGCAGTGGGGGTCAGCGATGGGGTCTGTGTTGCCGTGGGGGTGCTGGAGGGCGGCCCGGCGGCCAGGATCAACGCCTGCAGGGTTCCAGTGATGTCCGGCGCCACTGTGGGTGTGACCCGCGGAGCAATGCCGCCGGTGACGCTTACCACCACGAAGAGCGACGCGATCAGCACTACAATGGCAAAAGTCCAGTATGCGATTGCCAGCAATACTCCGCGGACGGATCGACCGGATTTTGGTGGTTTTTGTGGGATGTGTACTTCACTGGGGGACATGGTGGTTATGCGGAGGCAGAGGTCGGATTTGCGGAATGGGCGGATAAAGATGATAGCACGGATTTGCGGAATGGGCGGATTTGGCTCGTACTTATCGGCGCATTCCGCAAATCCATGCTATCTCGTCTGTCGGGAGAGCAGAGCACGGATATTCAGAATAAGCGGATACCTATCCACCCATTCCGTAAATCCGTGCTATCCTGTTGGAAAATCATATCATAATTCACTGTACTCGCCGAACGAGTTTTTTGGGGTCTTTCAGGCACACAGTTCCTTCGTAAGATTAAGCATACCGCGGTAAAATTGGAGATTAGAGATTAGAGATTAGAGATTGGAGATTGGAGATTGGAGATTGGAGATTAGAGATTGGAGATTAGAGATTAGAGATTGGAGATTAGAGATTAGAGATTGGAGATTAGAAATTAATCCATAATCCCCTAACTCCCTAACTCCCTAACTCCCTAACTCCCTAACCCCTCCAATATCCTCCCAAATGACAGAAATGAAAGCCAGACTTTACACATTACTCGCCATTTTATTGACCGCTTCCATGATTCTGGCGGCTTGCGTGACCCAGCCAACTGAGACACCGCCGGCAAAGCCATCCCCACCGAGCGCGCCAATGGAAGAACCGCTTGCCGCTATTGAGCCGTCAACAGATGTCAGCGATATGCTGGAAAACACCAGTGGCGAGCCGGAGAGCATCGCAGATGATGCCACCCCCTCGGATGAAACGGGGCAAGAAAGCAATCTGACTCTCTGGCATGGCATGGGTGAGTTAGAAATCCTGGCCTTGCACGATATCGTGGCCGCTTTCCAGACTCGTTACCCCAGCCTGCGTATCAACGTGCTGTACCTGCCCTTCGATGATCTGTACGCCAGGTACGCGGCCGCGGCCGCGGCGGGTGACGGGCCAGACCTTTTGCTTGGTCCGGGAGAATGGGGACCAGCCCTCTACGATGCCGGGTTGATTGCTGACGTGACCAGCCTTGCCAGCCCCGAACTCTTATCCAATATAAATAGGGCCGCGTTGGACGTTGTGCAATACAGAGGCGATTTGATTGGCCTGCCGCATTCTATCAGTGGCGTGGTCATGTACCGCAATTCGTCCATCGTTGCTGATGCTCCCGCCGATTTCGATGCTCTGGTGGCCTCCGCTCA
>JBDRGC010000127.1:0-84789 GCA_043818215.1 Chloroflexota bacterium
GAAGGGCTTGGTGATGTAGTCATCAGCCCCCAATTCCAGTCCGATGAGTTGATCACTCTCTTCAGCGCGCGCGGTGAGCATGATGATGGGCACGTCCGACTCGCGCCGCAGTGCCCGGCAGACATCAAGCCCATCCATGCCCGGCAGCATCAAGTCGAGCACGATCAGGTTGGGGCGTTCGCGGCGCGCCGCGGCCAGGGCTGTATTCCCGTCAGCGGCAGTAAGCACGCGGTATCCGCTCCGCTCGAGGTAATCACACGCCAGCTTGACGATTTTGGGTTCGTCATCCACTACCAGAATTGTTTCGTTCATCTAAGGCTCCCAGCCATCTTTTTACCACGAGCAGCATGAACGTGCAAACATCTCTGCCGACGCAGGTGCGACGCACTTCCAAAAGTGCGTCGCACCTGCGTCGGCGGTTTTTGCGGTATTGCCAAACATTATATCCAGCGTCGCACCTGGCGCGTATATTCCAACCAGTCGCGGTCGAACTTCTCTGCGAGCATTTGCTCTTCGACTCTGATGAATACCACATTCATCAGCGCAATGAAGACCGGGATCACCACAAAGGGCGTCAGTGACCCCAACACGGCGGCTACTCCGGTGAGTATCAGCACGAATCCGAGATACATCGGGTTTCTGCTGAGGCCAAAAACACTTTCTGTCACCAGAATACTTGATTCTTCATGGGGTTTGACACTCGTGTTGACCTTGCGAAAGATATTGTCGGCAACAATGTTAATGGCGATTCCAAGCATCAATGGAAAGCTACCGAGTAAATTCCAGGGTGAGGGGATGATCGCCCTCACTGGAAATGCGAAATGGAGCGCTATCATCACCGCCAGAGAGATCAACAAGTACGTTGGGGGCAATATGATTTTGCCAGTTTTTTGTGTGACAGAATGAACCTTTGACATGCTTTCTCCCTTTCAAGCTGCGTATTGAGAAGTATCAGCGCGGACGAACAGCACCGCTTCCTGATCTTCGAAGTCGATTTTCCATTCAGATCGTGTACGGAAGATTTGAATCAGTGCCCTGTCGCTGTGGTTATCGAAAGCCAGATACTGGACCCGGTACTTATCGAGCATTTTCATCAGGTTATTGCTTGAGCCAACTTTTGTTGAGTTGGCAATTCGATCTTTCATTTTTCTTCCTCTTGGTACAAGAATTTTGGGCGGGGTTCAACACAACCCCGCCCAAAAGTGCGTCGCACCTGCGTTACGGTTGATTATTCCTCTGCTGGGGATTCGTCCTTATCGGGAGTGGCTTGCTTGTCTTCGGGGGGCTGCCAATCCCGGGCCCAGGGGCATCCAGCGGCCCAATAGGGCATTCCTCTGCGGGGACCACGCCGGCCTCCATTCCACCCCTCGACATTTGGGCCTCCAGCTACATGCCAAGCCCGGAAGCGGAATAAGCCGCCAATCCCAAAGAGCAGCATCAGGAGCAGCCCGCCGCCACAGATCAAACCCGGGATGGGAAAGAACGGCATAAAACCTGGATGCGGTCTGAATGGCAGCCCAGAGGGGGCGAAGCTGTGAGGAAATACTATCGCACTTTGATCTTCGATGGATGAAGAATCCGCCGCGTAGCCGTAGGCATATCCGGCCCGAAAAATCGCCGCACCGCCTGCAATCAGTAAGGCGATGACAAGCAGCGTTACTACTACCTTCCAAAAACTTACTTTCCAAAACATTTCTTACCTCCATATTTTTGGGTTCTCTGGGACGTCTCACTCCGTGGAAGAAGGTCGGGGGATGAATTTTGGCGGGCCGACCCGCCAAAATTCATCCCCCTATTACCTCACTACGAAAAATCTCAAAGAACCTTTTTTTGATACGGGCAGTTAGATGCTGCCCGTTGGATTAGTTATCCCCAGTATCCTGCAAACCTGTGAAGGAATTATGAAGAGGTATGGGAAATGTGGTGAAGGTTCGAAGCGAATCAGCGAGTCGGCGAGTCAGCGAGTCAGCGGTCGCCCGTGATGTCGAAACCACATCTTGCGAACTGTTTCAGCAGAGAGCGTGAAAACAGGTTTTGCCCCCACTTGCGGCAAATATGCTCTGTCCAGCTGTAGGTTTCGTAAGTGAAGGTTTCTTCGCGATCTCCTTCGATGGGAAGCATAGCCTTCCGTTCGCGGTAGTAATCTTGAGCGCGATAGCCATCGTCCATAACTTCCATGGAGTGGCGGATAAGTTCTGCATCGAATTGGGGATACGTGTCCTCGAAGAGTACGAATTCCAGCGGGTAGCGCGGCCGGGGTGGAGGATTCTCGGCGGGGTAGCCCATCGTCAGCCCGACCATAGGAAACACCCGCGGAGGCAATTTGTACGCTTCTATGATTCTCTCCGAGTTGAAGGGAATCCCTCCCAGGAAGCAAGTACCCATCCCCAGGCTCTCCGCGGCGATGACCATATTTTCAGCCATCAGAGCGGCATCCTGTAAGCCCATCAACAAGAGCGACAGGTCATCAACGGCCATTTCCCAGTTCCGCTCCGCCATGATTAGCTCCCATTTATGTGAGTCTACACAAACGATAAAAAACAACGGCGATTTGAAGGGATTTTTATTTGCACGGCGTGATAGCAGCAAGCTGCAAAGCTGGGATGCAAACGGGGCCTGCTGTCCGGCACGCACCACCGTTTCGATGACTTCGTCTGACAGCGCGTCTGGTTTGTACTTACGGATGGATTTGCGATTGAGCATAGTTTCGATAATAGGATTGTTCAGCATGATTTTCTCCATTTAGGAACGAGAATTACCGCTCAGGCGGCACCCTGTAAATAACTTGCGCGTTTGTATCCTAACGAGAACGCCGGTTGAGTAGTGGAGGCACATGGTTTTTGTGCCGTAGCGTACACCTGCACTGCGTGTGGCGCAAGTGTCGAAACCCAGCGGATTACGGCAAATTAGTCCATTTTCAAACCCCGCTTGGTTTCGACACCGTACCTGCGTTCGGTGCAGGTGTACGGCTCTCCGTACCTCCGAGCCTACTCAACCTGCGCTACACTCAAATTTGGAAATGGACAAGTGAGATGTGAAACGTGAAACGATTTTATCACGCATCACGCATCACCCCGAATGAATTCGGGGTCTGATATAGGAAACATGCTGAAGCATGTTGAGACACGCGTCACGCTCCACCCTCCACGCATCACGTTTCACAAACAAGATGAATAATTCAAAAAAACATCAGATGTTACGCGGTATAATCCACCGCATACGATCTTTACAGAATTTACGCAGTTGAGATCAAGTTTACCGCAGAGCACGCAAAGAGCGCAGAGAAATACTAAAAACAGCGCAAAACTCAGCGTTCTCGGCGTGCTCTGCGGTAAAAATTGACTTGATTCTATCTAAGTGTGTAACTCCTACTGTAGATACCCAGGAGGTGCAATGAGCGAAGCAAAGCGAAAAATCCGCGCAATTGTGGCCAAACCCGGCCTCGACGGGCACGACCGCGGCGCTAAAGTAGTCGCCCGTGCCATGCGGGATGCCGGTATGGAAGTAATCTACACTGGCCTGCGCCAAACCCCCGAAATGATCGCCGAAGCTGCATTACAGGAAGATGTCGATGTGGTGGGCCTGTCGATCCTATCGGGGGCGCACATGGCCCTGGCGCCGCGCGTGGTTGAACTATTGAAGGCCAATGGGCAGGAACATGTCAAAATATTCCTGGGTGGTATTATCCCCAATGAAGATGTCTCCAAATTGCTCGAAATGGGCGTGACGGGCATCTATGGCCCCGGAACCCTGACGGACAACATCGTGCGCGATATTCGTGCCGCGGTGTTGGGCGAGGCATGACGCCACACATCACCCCCATCCTCACCGGCAACCGTCTGGCCCTTTCTCGCTTGCTTTCACAGATCGAGAACGATACCCCTGAGGGACGCGCCACCCTGAGTGCGTTGTTCTCTCATACAGGCCGCGCCTACCTGATCGGAGTTACGGGCGCAACCGGAACGGGGAAATCGTCCCTGGTCAACCGGCTGGCCTACTTTTACCGCCATCCCCCCGCAGACCAGGATTCGAAACGCGTGGCCGTGGTCGCGGTGGATCCTTCCAGCCCGTTCACAGGGGGCGCGTTTTTAGGCGACCGCATCCGCATGAGAGATTTGGCCGGTGACCCCGGCGTCTTCATCCGCTCGATGGCTTCGCGCGGCTCCCTGGGCGGGCTGGCAAACGCCACTGCGGGGATGGTGCAGGCCTTCGATGCCGCCGGGTTCGAAATCATCCTGATCGAAACCGTTGGCGCAGGCCGGGCCGAGGTGGATATCGCCCGGCTGGCGCATACCACCCTGGTGGTCGAAGCTCCCGGCCTGGGCGACGACATTCAGGCCATCAAAGCGGGCATTTTGGAGATTGCCGATGTGTTGGTGATCAACAAGGCTGACCGGCCCGGCGTGGAGAATACGGAGCGCGCCCTAAAAGGAATGCTATCCCTGGCTCATCCCGTGGAGCGGGTTTTCCACCATCACGGGCAGCAGATGGCGGTGGCCTCCCACGTGGCGGAACCGGCGGGCGAGGCACCAATGTGGGTTCCGCCCATCCAGCGCACGATTGCCACCGAGGGCGCGGGCATCATCGAACTGGGGGCGTCGATTGCCCGCCACCGTGAACATCTGGAGCAAAGCGGCGAGTTGGAGCGCCGGGAGATCGCCCGCTTGCAGGCTGAACTCGAAAATCTGCTGCAAGCCACACTGGTAACCCGCTGGCGGGAGAGCGTCACCGAGGCGCAGTATCAAGATGTGCTGGCCCGCCTGATAGTCCGTGGGATTTCCCCGCGGCAGGCAGTCAATGAATTGCTCAATGGAGGAATTCCAACATGATATTAGGCGAACGTATTCGCTTGCGTGCCCTGGATAAGGATGACTTGCCCCGCTTCGTCCAGTGGCTCAATGACCCGGAGGTGCGGCATGGTTTAGCCATGTACCTGCCATTTTCTCAGACCGAGGAAGAGCAGTGGTTCGAAAATATGCTCAAATCCCCTCAAGAGCAGCATCCTCTGATGATCGAAATCCAGGCTGGCGAAGACTGGGTGCCGGTGGGGAATGTCGGCCTCTTCGGTATCGACTGGCGCATCCGCAGTGCTGAAGTGGGTATTGCGATTGGAGAGAAGAAATACTGGAATCAAGGTTACGGGACAGATGCCTTGAAGCTGTTTCTGCAGCACGGGTTCAGCACTTTGAATCTCAACCGCATCATGCTGCGAGTCTACGAGACAAACCCACGGGCTATTCGCTCTTACGAAAAAGCCGGCTTTGTCCACGAAGGCCGCCAACGTCAGGCTCACTTCCACAATGGCGAGTATGTGGATGTTTTGCTGCTAAGTGTGCTGCGCTCAGAGTGGGGGGACGCACTCCCGTGCGTCACTACAAACCAGCCAGGTTCGTAGTAGGGGACGAGAGTGCCCGTAGTGTTGGGTGGGACGCACTCTCGTGCGTTACTACGAACTTAAGTTAAGGGCTGTTGGCTGACGGATCACGGATCCGCCAGGAGCAAAATAGATGTTCCTGCCCTGCTCCAGGCGGATTCGCAATCCGCCGATGGCTTAACTTAATGACATTGACTACAAACCGAGTATAAACCGATTGGAGATAGGTATGCACAAAAAAAATCAGCGCAGTGATGGTTGTGGAATGTATGGCGATATAAAGCTGTTTGCTGGTACGGCTTCTCCTGATTTGGCTGCCAAAATTTCCAAATATCTGAATGTCCCCTTGAGCGATCATAATGTGCAGCACTTTTCCAACGATAATCTGTGGGTGCGGCTGCACAACAGCGTGCGCGGACAAGATGTGTATGTGATCCAGACCACCTCGCGGCCCGTACACCGGAACCTGATGGAATTATTGATCACGCTGCAAACCCTGCGGCTGGACTCCGCGGGCCGTGTGACGGCAGTGCTGCCGTATATGTGCTATGCCCGCTCAGATAAAAAGGATAAACCCCGCGTTCCCATCACGGCTCGTCTGGTAGCAGATATGATCGAAATTGCCGGCGCAGACCGCTATATGACTCTCGATTTGCATGCCGGGCAAATTCAAGGTTTTTTCTCCATCCCCGGTGATGTGTTGAGTGCCTTTCATATTTTGATAGATCATATTCTCGACATCCGTGATACATTGAAAGACCCTGTCGTTGTGACCGCTGACCTGGGATTTGCCAAAAAGGGACGCAATTTTGCGGCTGCGATGGATGCCTCGATGGCATTTGTCGAAAAACGCCGCACCGGCGGCGATGGTCATCCCGAAGCGCTGACCTTGATTGGCGATGTGGCGGGACGCGACGTGATTGTCGTGGATGACGAGGTCGACACTGGCGGTTCGGTCGCGCAAGCGGTTAATCTGGTGAAAAAACATGGCGCTCGCCATATATATTTGGTTTTCATTCATCCGATATTCTCCGATGGAGCTGTGGAAACGCTAGCAGCTCTGCCTGTCACCCAGATCATCACCACCGACACAGTGCCAATCCCGCCCGAAAAGCTTGCCCTGCTCGAAGGTAAGCTGAACATCTGCTCCGTAGCACCCTTGCTGGGGGAGGTCATCCGCCGTGCCCACGAAGGCCGCAGTGTGGGTGAGATGTTCAATGAGTGAGAGCCAGTTTTCAGTATTCAGTATTCAGTGGACAGTCAATGTCATTAAGTGTAGCCATCGGCGTATTATCGCGCAGCATCCCCTTGCGGGACGAATCCGCCTGGAGCATGTCAAAAATCCCTGTTTCGCTCCTGTCGAATCCGTCCTACAAAGGGGATGCTGTACGATGATCTGATAGACACCAACCCTTAATTTAATGACATAGACTGAAAACTGAACACTGAAAACTATAACATGCCCGAGTGGTGGTTAGATGACCAAATCACAAAATGTTCTAGCCGCCGTCCTCGGCGGCGGGGACGCCGCTGGGAGCAACTTTGACGACTGTCCACTGAACACTGAATACTGAACACTGATAACTGCAACATGCCCGAACTGCCTGAAATCGAGACTTTCCGCAGGAGATTTCTCCGGGGAGACGAGGACACTCCCCCGCTGCTGGGGAGGCGCGTTACCGGGATCGATCTGCTCTGGGCGCGCACGTTAGACTCCCCCTCGCCGGAGGAATTCGAGGCCCGCATCGTTGGGCAAAGTATCGGGGATATTGGCCGCCGGGGGAAGTATCTGCTCCTTCACCTGTCCACTGACACCCTGGCGATGCATCTGCGGATGAGCGGGGACTTGTGGGTCGAGGCGGGTGCGGCTCCCGTTGCCGCCCACCACCGCCTGCTGCTCAACCTGGATGGCGGCATCCGTCTGGCCTTCAACGACACGCGCAAATTTGGGCGTGTCTGGCTTTTAGCGGATACTGAAACCCTGCTGGGGAAGCTTGGCCCGGAACCGCTGGGGGATTCCTTCACCCCCGCTCTTTTCTACGCCGGCCTGCAAACCCGCCGCCGTCAGATCAAGCCCCTGCTCCTCGACCAGAGATTCCTGGCCGGGATGGGCAATATCTACACAGACGAAGCCCTGCATCTCGCCGGGCTGCATCCCCAAGCCCGCTCAAGTGCGTTGACATGGGAACAGGCCGCCCGCCTGTGGGAGAGTATCCGGCATGTGCTGCAAGAGGGCATCCGCCGCAACGGAGCCAGCATAGACTGGGTTTACCGCGGCGGCGACTTCCAGAATTATTTTCAAGTCTATCAGCGTACCGGGGAACCGTGTTATAAGTGCGGAACACCCATCGAGCGCATCGTCGTCGGGCAGCGCGGTACGCATTTTTGCCCGCAGTGCCAGCCCGCCTTTCCCCCACTAATTGGGTCGAAACAGAACGCAGATGACATGGATTAAGCGGATTGACGCTGATTTTATTTTTTTTTTCTACCGTACATTTGAATTGACGGTTAGTCAAATGGAACACGGATTACACGGATTTGACGGATTTTCACGGATTCAAATACGATTTTAAGAAAACCGAGTCTCTGCCTGATAAATTTCCCCCCGAAAAAATCCGCGACATCGTGCCCTGTGGGTAAAATCTGCCCAATCCGCGTAACACCTGCACTTGCCGCAGGTGCAAGTGTCCGCGTTCTATACTATAGATGTACGGTAGAGAATTTTTTAAAAGAATCAGCGGTGATCCGCTTAATCCGCGTTATCCGCGTTCCATTCAAGCTACTTTCAGCAGCCCCCTGAACTCCTTACAAAGAAACCTCATGCCAATCATCGATCATGATATTCATCTGCACACCTACCTATCCTCGTGTTGCAGTGATAAAGAACATCATAGGCCGGGCGCAATCATCACTTTAGCCGAGGAAATGGGGCTGAACACTATTGGGTTCTCCGATCATATCTGGGCCAATCCAGACCTTGAGCCTAACGATTGGTATCGTCCCCAGGATGAAAGTCAGATATCACGTCTGCGGTCTAATCTCGCTGCGGTCTCGACAGACATACGTGTTCTTATCGGATGCGAGGCAGACACGGCGGCCCCCGGGAAATTCAGCATCACCCCGGAATTTGCGCAAGGGCTGGACTACGTCCTGTTGGCATGTAACCATTTTCATTTGAAGGATGTCGTGCAGCAGCCGGAAAGTGACAGCGCTTATGACATAGCCAGGCATATATTAGCCTTCTTTATTTCTGGCGTAAGAAGCGGACTCGCAACCTCGATTGCCCATCCTTTCATCCCTTACGGATACCTTCACCAATACGATCAAGCTATCGCCACAATTTCTGAGGCTGAATTTCTCGATACTTTCGGCATCGCCAGTGAGATGGGTGTGGGTATCGAGATCACTGTATCATTTTTTCCACCTAAGCCCGAACAGGATTCCCCACCTCAGCCCTGTTGGAACATCGAAACGCCGATCCGGGTTCTCTCCCTTGCAAAACAGGCAGGGTGCAAGTTCACATTTGGAACCGATGCTCACTGCCCTGAGAGACAAAGGCGTTTACCCGAGTTGAGCTTCTTCGAGAAGATATTGGGCCTTACTGGAAGAGATGTATTGGCAGTATCGGATATGGAAGGGAACTCCATAAATGCGTGAGACGTGAAACGTAAAACGTGAAAATGTAAGCTACACATCACCCATCACGCTTCACGTTTCAGATGATACCAGGATACGACCTATGGACCAACTCACTATTTTGATCGTGGTTATTGTCTGTCTTTTGATAGGTTTCCTCACCGGGGATTTGATACGCAGCATTCGTGCTCGCAACAACGAGGCAGAACCGGAAGACCCCCCGGAAGCGATTTCTAAGAAAGAGGCCCCCAACAGCCATTGGACAGAAATCCTGACATTGTGGCGTGACCGCCGTAACGAGAGCCTGATCCTCGAGATTAGAGGGCAAACCTTCCAGCGGGAAACAGACTTTGCCGCGCCCGCGCGTGACCACCTGCTTCGAACTGTCACGGAATTGCGCAATTGGCTGGAACCGACCTCGGCAACCCCATCGAGCGATAAAGAGATTGCCATCTCAACGGATCCCACGGCAAAGGCTGTGCTGTCCAGCACGCCACAGTCGCGCATAAAGTTCAATCCGCTGGAAACTTTCGCCAACGCGCTTCGGGCTGATGTCCCCAAATTGGATATGCTGCCTGATAGCATTGTCGCTCAAATCGACGCCATTTTGCAGGCACAGCTCAAGACCTCGCCCATCGAAGAGAAAGCTATCCGCCTGATGGAATTGCCCGGCAAAGGGATGGTTGTGATGGTCGGGCTGAATCAATACGAAGAAATAGATGATGTCCCCGACGAAAGCATCCGCGCGCTGATTCGCTCCGCCGTAGCTGAATGGGAGAGGCGTGAAGCGTGAAAACGTGAAACGTGAGGCGGGAAGCGCGGTGCGCGTTTTCACGTTTCACGCCTCACGTTTCACGCCTCACATTTCACGCTCACGTTTCACGCTTGACCTCTCCCCATTTGCGGTTATAATTCAGCCACTGAATTTTGGAATTGTTATGGATATTTCATCAGAAACTCGCGAACGAATTCTACTCGAACAAATCGAACATGACCCTGATGTGACTCAGGCCTCGCTGGCTACCCAACTTGGAGTAGCTGTGGGCACGGTCAACTGGCATGTCAAGCGATTGATTAAAAAAGGCTATATCAAGGCCACGCGCGCTCAACGGAAGAAACTTCGCTACGTTATCACGCCCGAAGGACTTGCCTTCCGGGCGCTCCTCACCGTTGATTATATCGAAAACTCCCTGATGCTCTACCGCCGCACGCGCCGGCGTGTGCGAGAATTGCTTTCAGAAACGCGTCAGGCCGGTTTCGACAGCGTGCGCATTGCCGGGGATGGCGACCTCGCCGACATTATCCGTTTGACCTGTTTGGAGGAGGGCGTCAAAATCGACACATTCCCCGGCCTGCCGGCCCTGGAAGTGCGCGGCTGGAAAGTGTACTTGAATTTGGATGATCTTACGCAGTTCACCGATTGAGATTCAGATTGTTCTTTCGAACGTGTTTCAACACGTTTTGTGTATCAGCAGATGAATTCATTCATCTGAACTGGAAAGTGTACCTGAATACGGATGAGCTTACGCAGTTCAACGATTGAACTTCAGATCGTTCTTTCGAACGTGTTTCAACACGTTTTGTGTATCAGCAGATGAATTCATTCATCTGAACTGAACCAGGAATGGCAACCAATGAATACTGAGCAACATATTTTGATCACCGGCGGCGCGGGTTACATCGGTTCCTGCCTGACCGGCGCACTGCTGCGGGCTGGCTATCGCGTCACAGTGGTGGATGACTTGCTCTTCGGCGGGGAATCCCTGCTGGCTTATTTCGCCGACCCCAATTTCCACTTCGTTAAAGCCGATGTGTGGGAATCACGCTCCATCCGCACCGCTACCCCCCGAGATTGGCCCCCGCCGCAGGCCCTCGTCCACCTGGCTGCCATCGCCGGATTCCCGGCCTGTCAGGCGGTGGGGCGGCAGGTGGCCTGGCGGTACAATGTCGAATCCACCCAGCACGTTTTCGAACAGGCCATAGATTTAGGCGTGGAGCGTTTTGTTTACATTTCCACATACAGCAATTATGGCCTCTCACCCGACGGGCAGCCGGTCACCGAGGAAGCTACCCTCAACCCCCAATCCCTGTACGCCGAGACCAAAATCGCCTCCGAGCGCTATCTGCTGGCCCACGCCGAGGCATCCTGCGCCCCATTGATCTTCCGACCGGCACATATATACGGGCTTTCCCCGCGTCCTCGTTTCGATCTGATCGTCAACCAGTTTGTGTTGGAGGCCTATCTCAAGCGTGAGTTGATGATTTACCAGCGCGGCTACTCACGCTCCTTCGTCCATATTCACGATGCCGTGCGTGGTATCATTCTGGGCTTGCAAGCTCCCGAGGAGAAAATCCGTGGGCAGGTCTACAACATCGGCGCCGACGATGGCAATCTGACCAAAGACGAAGTCGTCACCCTGGTTTTGAAGCGTTTGCCGGAGACCAGCGTGATTTACAAAGACCTAACCTTCGGCGGCGACATGCGCGATATATCCGTCTCATTCGAGAAGATCCGCCGCGAGTTGGGCTTCGAATCCCGCCTGACAGTCGATGACGGCGTCCGTGAAGTAATGCACGCCCTGCGGTTCGGCCTCATCAGCAACCCCAACGACCCGCGTTACCGCAATGCGCAATTCATAGTTCAGTAGTAATTGGAGATTAGAGATTGGAGATTGGGGATTGGAGATTAGAGATTAGAGATTATTCAATCTCCAATCTCTAATCTCCAATCCCCAATCCCCAATCCCCAATCTCCGAATCACAAACATCATCAATTTCGAGGAAAAGACCATGCCAAAAGCACTCATCACCGGCATCACCGGACAAGACGGCTCGTATCTGGCCGAATTTTTACTGGCCCAAGGCTACGATGTACACGGCGTCATCCGCCGGGCCAGCACATTCAACACCCGCCGCATCGACCATATTTACCGCGACCCCCACAACGGCGAGAAAGCTAAAATGCGCCTCCATTATGGAGACCTTTCCGGTCAGGGCAATTTGATGGATATTATCTACGACATCCAGCCGGATGAAATTTACAACCTGGGAGCGCAAAGCCACGTGCGGGTGAGTTTCGATCTCCCTGTGTACACCGGTGATGTGACCGGGTTGGGGACTATCCGGATTTTGGAGGCCATCCGCCGGAGCGGGGTGAAGGCTCACTTTTATCAGGCCTCATCCAGCGAGATGTTTGGGGCTGCCTCCCCGCCCCAGAGCGAATCCACCCCCTTCCAACCCCAGAGTCCCTACGCAGCAGCCAAAGCTTACTCCTATTGGGTGACGCGTAATTATCGTCAGGGGTACGATATCTTCGCCTGCAACGGCATCCTCTTCAACCACGAATCCCCCCGCCGGGGCGAGACTTTCGTCACCCACAAGATCACGCGTGCGGTGGTCGCCATCCTGGCTGGCCGGCAGAAACACCTCTATCTGGGCAATCTCGACTCCCGCCGAGACTGGGGTTATGCTCCCGAATACGTCGAGGTCATGTGGAAGATGCTCCAACACGCCGAGCCGCTGGACTTGGTCATCGGCACGGGTGAGGCCCATACGGTCCGAGAGTTTTTGGAAGAGGCTTTCGGTTATGTTGGCCTCGATTATCAGGAATACGTGCGCATTGACCCGAAGTACTTCCGCCCCACCGAAGTGGATTATCTTTTGGCCGACGCCAGCCAAGCCAGCAGGATTCTGGGATGGGAGCCGCAGGTGCGTTTTGGCGAGTTGGTGCGCATCATGATGGATGCTGACCTGGAATTGGCGGGGTTGGATGCTCCCGGTGAGGGTAAACGCGTCCTGGATGAAAAATTTGGTAATTGGCACAACTGGGAAGACCAGGTTGTGAGCATGGAGAGGTGAGATTGATGACTGAGAATTATCCTGATCCGCAAGAGTTTTGGGCTGACCGCCGCGTCTGCGTGACGGGTGGGGCTGGTTTCCTGGGTTCGTTCGTGCAGCAGACTCTGCGTGAACGCGGCGCCACCGAGATTTTCGTGCCGCATATCGAAGATTACGACCTGACTCGAATCGAAGACATCCACCGCATGTTGGAGGATGCCAAACCCGATGTAATTATCCACCTCGCAGCCCTGGCTGGCGGCATTGGGGCCAACCGCGCCCGCCCGGCAGAATTCTTCTACACCAATCTGATGATGGGCGTGCCCCTGATGCACGCCGCCTGGGAACGCGGCGTGGAGAAATTCGTGGCTATTGGCACCATTTGCGCCTACCCCAAATTCTCGCCGATCCCATTCAAGGAAGAAAACCTGTGGAATGGCTATCCCGAAGAGACCAATGCTCCCTATGGCCTGGCCAAGAAAATGCTTTTGGTGCAGGCGCAGGCTTATCGCCAACAATATGGCTTCAATGCCATTTATTTGCTGCCAGTCAACCTCTACGGGCCGCGCGATAATTTCAATTTGGAGACCTCCCACGTCATCCCAGCCCTGGTTCGCAAAATGGTCGAGGCCCAGCAGCGCGGCGATGAGCAGGTCGTTCTGTGGGGGGATGGCTCCCCCACGCGTGAGTTCTTCTACGCCGGAGACGCGGCCCGCGGCATTGTGCTGTCCGCCGAACGCTACAACAGCAGCGAGCCGGTTAACCTCGGCGCGGGCATGGAAATCAGCATCAAAGACCTGGCTGGACTTGTCGCTCGTCTGACCGGCTTCGAGGGCCAATTGGTTTGGGATACCAGCAAACCCAACGGCCAACCCCGCCGCGCCCTGGATGTCAGCCTAGCCAGAGACTACTTCGGCTTCGAAGCGCAAATGCCATTCGAGGAAGGCCTGCGCCGCACGATTGAATGGTTCCGTGAAAATCAAAAGCGGATTGTGTAAAGTAGTTTTTTGGAGGTTGTGGTATGAGTGCATTATTATCAGATATCAAAGAGCATGTAGATAAACTATCTTTCACCGAGCAATTGTGGCTCATGGAAAAATTGATTCATCGTATGCGAGAGTCAACGGTGGAAGAACGAGACTACGGTTCACAACTGTCGGCTATGGCCTACGATCCGGAAATTCAAAGAGAGTTGCAAAATATCAACCTGGAATTCTCACTGACAGAAGCAGATGGATTGGAAATATTGTAATGGCAATTCATCGCGGTGAAATATACTTTGTGAATTTGAATCCCGTGAAGGGACGAGAGCAGGCTGGCAGCCGCCCGGTATTGGTGCTTTCCATAAACGCGATCAATGAGTTGCCGCTGGTAGTCACAGTTATTGTTGGCACGAAAGGAGCGAATCTCAGTCGAGATTATCCAACAAATGTGCGCATCTCTCCGAAAGACAGTGGATTGCCTCTGGAAACGGTGTTTCTATGCTTTCAGATTCGTTCACTCGACCCAAACCGATTTCCAGATAAGCCCATGGGACAAATTTCAGGAGATATGTTGCGACAAGTGGAAGATACTGTGCGTTATTGTCTGAATCTTCAATACTAACAACAAAGTCTGCTCCAGAGACAATCCTCCTCCGCAAAACGTTTGAACGTTGAACGTTTAAACGTCACGGCGTTTTTTATGACTGAGACATCGATTACTACAAAACCCGCTCCCGAAACCATCCTCCTCCGCCCCTCGCGCGGCTGGATGGCGCTTAATTTGCGGGATTTGTGGGTGTACCGTGAATTGATCTACTTCCTCACCTGGCGCGATTTGAAGGTCCGCTATAAGCAGACTGCCCTGGGTGCGGCTTGGGCAGTTCTCCAGCCCCTCCTTTCGATGGTGATATTCACCTTCTTTTTTGGGAATTTGTTGCAAGTAGATTCGGAGGGTTTGCCTTACGCTGTCTTCTCTTACACCGCATTGCTGCCCTGGGGCCTGTTTGCGAAAGCGCTAGGGGAGTCGGGTCGCTCGTTGGTTGCCAATCGCAATATGCTGACGAAGGTGTACTTCCCCCGTTTGGTGATCCCGATTTCGACCATTCTAAGCGGCGTGGTCGATTTTGCGATCCAGTTTGTCGTATTGCTGGGGCTGATGTGGTATTTCAAAATTACCCCCACCTCTGCTGTGTGGATTTTGCCATTTTTGTTGCTGCTGGCTATGGTGACGGCCCTGGGCGTTGGCCTGTGGCTGGCTGCTTTGAATGTCCTTTACCGGGACGTGGGCTATGTTTTGCCATTCTTGACCCAGCTTTGGTTTTACGTGACACCAATCGTTTACTCCTCCACTGAGTTGCCCGAGAATTTGCGGCTGCTCTATGCCCTCAACCCAATGGTTGGAGTAGTGGACGGCTTCCGGTGGGCCTTGCTAGGCACCGAAACTGCTCCCGGCCCGATGTTGGCGGTCTCGGCTCTCATCTCAGTGCTGATCCTGATCAGTGGTTTATTCTACTTCCGCCGCATGGAACGGACGTTTGCGGATATGGTTTAATGATGACGGGAGACGGAGGACGGGAGACGGAGAACGGAGGATGGATGACTGAGACGTATAAATTTCAAAAGTTGCGTGTTTATCAGTTGGCATTGGATTATGTTGATGCTATTTACTCCCTGAGCAAGCAATTGCCCGAAACAGAAAAGTACAATCTTCGTTCACAGGTTGAGCGAGCGGCCACATCCATTGTGCTCAATATTGCCGAAGGTTCAGCTGGTCAAAGTGATGCGGAACAGAAACGCTTTCTTGGTTTCGCTCTGCGTTCTTATCTCGAAACCATCGCTTGCCTGGATTTGATTGAACGCCGAAAGTTTTTGCCAGCAGACGTGTTATCTCACGTTCGGAATATAGGACACCAACTATTTATCAAACTGCAAGCATTCCGAAACAGCCTGTGAAAATGAAATGGGTGCGTTTCATTTGATTTGGAGTAAGACATTTCGCCGGTTGAGTAGCTGCGTTCTTTGCAGCGTATCGAAACCAGCACTGATTTCGACCAGCTCAATCGACGCTTCCAACCGATTTGAAACACACCCAAATGAAATCAACATCCCCGTTCTCCGTCCTCTGTCCCCCGTCCAAAAGCCATGTCAAACCTCACCATCCGCGTAACCAACCTCGGTAAACAATACCGCATCGGCGTAGCCCCGGAAAAATACCGCACGCTGCGTGATTCGCTCGTGGATGCGGTCACCTGGCCGGCACGCCGCCTACGCCAGAGACTGCCCGCTGGCGGTGATGGCGCCGACACGATATGGGCTTTGCGCAATATATCTTTCGAAGTCGAACATGGACAGGTGCTGGGTGTGATTGGCCGCAATGGGGCCGGGAAGAGCACCCTGCTCAAGATTCTCTCCCGGGTGACGGAACCCTCCGAGGGGGAGGTGGAAATCCGCGGGCGGGTCGGTGCCCTCCTCGAGGTGGGCACCGGATTCCATCCCGAATTGACCGGCCGCGAGAATATCTTCCTCAACGGCGCCATCCTGGGCATGAAGCGCACCGAGATCGAGCGCAAATTCGACGAAATTGTAGATTTCTCCGGCGTGGAGAAATTCATCGACACGCCTGTCAAGCGCTATTCCAGCGGGATGTATTTGCGTCTGGCCTTCGCCGTGGCCGCCCATTTGGAGCCGGAAATTCTGGTAGTGGATGAAGTCCTGGCGGTGGGTGATGCCGAGTTCCAGCGCAAATGCCTGGGCAAGATGAGTGATGTGGCTCAAGAAGGCCGCACCGTGCTATTCGTCAGCCACAATATGTCGGCCATCCTGCGGCTCACTCAGGAATCTATTGTGTTGGACAAGGGCCAGATGGTTTACCGTGCCCCCACGGCTGAGGCAGTGGATTACTATATGTCATCGGGCTTTTCGGAAACTGGAGAGCGCACCTGGGCCGCTGAGGAGATTCCCGCCAGCGCAGCCCCGTTCAGCCCCATAGCTTTGCGGGTTCTGGATTCCCGCGGGCAAGTCGTGGACATAGTGCGTTCAACTGAGCCGTTGTCACTGGAAGTCGAATACCAACTCGACCAGCCCATCACAGGGTTGCGCGTCGGGCTGTACCTGATAAATATGCGCGGCGAGTATGTTTTCACATCCTTCGATACCGATGAGCCAACCCAGTACGAGAGCTATGCCGTGCGCCCGGCCGGACATTACATCAGCCGTTGCAGCCTCCCCACGGACATGCTCAACGAGGGGGGCTACGTTGTGGGCCTCAACGCCAGTTCGTACCGCGTCAAAAGCTATTTCCAGGATGAACACGCCCTGGCCTTCAACGTAGACGGCATGGGCGCGCCCGGCAAGCAGTGGGCCGAAACTCGCTTGGGCCTGGTGCGTCCGCGTTTGGATTGGGTGATTGAGAATATGAGGTAAACCGGTATACAGAGTACACAGGGTATACAAAGTATGCAAAATATGCAAGTGGACACGCACAAATCCACTTGTATACTTTAGACTTGTTCCAGAATAAGCGACGCAAGGAATGGTACACGGATTTCACGGATCAGACGGATTCTTTTTCTTAATTTTATGCTTATATCCGTGTACAAACAGTCAGCCGCTGTTATTGAGGAACAACTCTTTTGTTTACTTGTCCCCCCTCGTACAATTTTTAGAAACTCGTGAACCTTGACAATGGGAATCCCCCGGTACTCCCCCAGTGAAAGAAGATGTTTGTCGCCGCTGATGATGAAGGACGCTCTCGCGGAGATTGCCGCAAGTATAACGATGTCGTCATCAGGATCAGCCGGTACAAGCGTTTCTTCAGGGCTAGATACTGCAGTAAATAAAGAAGACAGTGCAGTTGCTTGACCAACCAGATAAGATATGGATACTCCCATTTCTTTGAGACGGTGTTGGAATTTGGGATACGCAAGTACTCTGCTCAGTTCGGCCAGAATCGGTGCTGTCACACAAATTTCCACATCACCATGTTTGGTAAACTTAAGAAATTTATAAGGTAGTCCTCGCCAAAGCAAAGCGGAAACCCAGACGTTTGTATCAATTACAACCCGCACGATTTATTCCCCCTGACGCGTCTGGCGGCGCACTTCGTGAACGATTTCATTGATTTCTTCCATAGTCATCGGCTCACCCGGCGGCGATTTTTCAAGGACATCGAAAATCGAGACGGGTGTAATGCGTTTTAGAAGCAATGTGTCCCCCTCAAACCAGGTGTAGAACCGATCATCCGGCTGAAAACGTGTCGCGATTTCTTCGGGTAACTCTAGCGTTGTTGGTGAAGTTAGTGTCGCAAGTTCATTCATTGTAACGACCTCCGTCGATAAAATTTCGGATGACAACGTGATTTTTGACAAGTATACTACGCCGTGTGTTGAAACGCACGGCTGATATCGGAAACCCGTTGAAAACGGATTGAGATCACCTGCCCGCAACTCGCGCCCAGCTACACTTCGGGTATCAGCCGCTGAATTCATTCATCGGCTTGCCTCTTGCCTCTTGCCTCTTGCCCCTTGCCCCTTGCCCCATGGAAAACACGACACTCAAACACATCCTCGGTGACATCCCCCTCACCGCCGAACTTTACTGGCTTCTGCGGCAAACACATCTTCCCCCTGTGGGCGGCTACGATTTGAAGAGGTTGCAAAAAGCGCTCCCCGAATGGGTCGCGCAGGCTCAGGCCACAAAACGCGCTCAACCCGGCAAGCGCGTGCTGATATTCAGCATGCTGCGCTACTGGATCGAGCAAACCACAATGCTGGGTCTGGCCCTCAGCGCCCTGGGACATGACGTGACCCTGGCTTATCTGCCTCACGGTCACTGGAAAAAGCATCTCAAACGTTTTGACCTGCGCCGCCAGAATCTGTATGTGCGTGATACCCTCGAACAGGTTGAACCCCTGCTGAAGACCATCTCCGTGCTGGAAATGCCGAAAGCCAGAGCGCTCTCCGCCGAGTTAGCATCGCAAATGGATGCCGCCGCCTACCGCGACGTGCAGTACAGCCTCCTCCGCGAAGATGTCGAGCGGGATAGTGACTTGTACCGCCTGCGCACGGAGCGCAATCAGGCTCACGCCCGTTCAATGCTGGCCCGGATGCAGGAACACCGTCCCGACGTAGTCATTGTGCCCAACGGCAGCATCTTGGAATTCGGCATCACCTTCCGGGTGGCGCAATATTTGGGTATCCCCGTGATGACCTACGAATTCGGCGAGCAAAGCGAGCGGATGTGGCTGGCCCAAAACGCCGACGTGATGCAGCAGGATACCTCCGATTTGTGGACTGCCCGCGGCGAGATTCCTTTGACCGATACGGAGTGGGCGCGCGTCCGCGATTTTTTCGCCACCCGACAGGGAGGCGGCCTGTGGGAGAACTTTTCCCGCCATTGGCAGGGGACTCCCGCCCGTGGAGGCAAGCAAACCCGTGCGGAGTTGGGGCTGGATTCGCGACCTGTAGCATTAGTACCTGCCAACGTCCTCGGCGACAGCCTGACCCTGGGGCGGCATCTCTTTAGCGGGAGCATGACCGGGTGGCTGGAGCGCACCATTGATTATTTCTCCGAGCGGACTGATGCTCAACTTGTGATTCGCGTTCACCCTGGCGAGCAGATCGGTTGGGGACCTTCGGTGTACGATATCTTGCGAGAGAAATTCCCTCAACTGCCTGAGCATATCCACCTGATGCCTGCTGATGCGCAGGTCAACACCTACGATCTGGTCAACACCGCCGACTTCGGTTTGGTCTTCACCACCACCGTGGGCCTGGAAATGGCCATGAGCGGATTGCCGGTCATCGTCACGGGGCAGACTCACTATCGGGGCAAGGGATTCACCCTCGACCCTGATTCGTGGACCGCCTACTTCGCGACCCTCGACCAATTGCTGGAATCCCCCACGGATCACTGCCCTTCCCGCCGGCAGGTCGAATCTGCCTGGACCTATGCTTACCGGTTCTTCTTCGATTATCCCCAGTCCTTCCCCTGGCATGTCCAGCACTTCTGGGAAGACGAGGCCAAATGGTCGCTGGCACGGGCCTTGTCGGATGAAGGTATGGCCTTGTTTGGTAAGACGTTCCAGTATCTGGTTGGTGAGCCGATAGACTGGGGAGCAGGAATCAGGGACTAGGAACCAGGGACTAATCACCTAGTCCCTAGCCCCTAATCCCTGGTCACTAGCCCCTATTTTGAAAATGATGACAGATGTCGAAACCAAAGGACAAGTGCGCGAATTTTATGACCGGGTCGGCTGGCAGGAGGTCGGCGAGGGTGTGTATCAGAACGCTCGTTACGAAGACCTGCGCCCGGTGTCGCGCGATTATATCCATCGCTGCCACCTGCGGGTGATGCGCCACTTGAAATCGAATGGCCGCTACATGCTGGATGCCGGCTCCGGCCCGATCCAGTACCCTGATTATCTGGAATATTCCAAAGGGTATGACTACCGCGTTTGTGCGGATATTTCGATCACCGCTTTGCAGGAAGCCCGTAAACGCATCGGTGAAAATGGCTTGTTTGTGGTCGCTGATATTGCAAATTTGCCGTTTGCCCCTTATGTCTTCGATGGAGTGGTATCGCTGCACACCATCCACCATTTGCCGATGGACGAACACGTGCAAGCCTACGGAGAATTGGAGCGTGTGCTGGCACCCGAGAGCACGGCTGTGGTGGTGAACGGCTGGGGCAGCCCGCCGATTGCACGCTTCCTGCTGATGCCGATGCGTTGGACCAATCGCTTGCAGGGCATTGTCCGCCGGATCATCGGGCATCCCTCGCCATCTGCAAATACAGGCCAGGCGGACGCAGCCCCAAAGAAGAAAAAGCCAAAGGGCACTTTTGTGCGCAAGAGCAACGCAGCCTGGCTCAAACAAGAAGTGGGTGCGCTGATTCCGCTCGAAATACTTGTTTGGCGCAGCGTCAGTGTGAAGCATCTGCGAACCTTCGTTCACGATGGCTGGGGCGGGCGCGGGATTCTGCGCTTGCTGTTTTGGCTGGAAGAACGTTCCCCGCATTTCTTTGGCGAGAAAGGGCAGTATCCGCTGGTGGTAATCAAGAAACTCAGGAGAGAATGACATGTCTGTTCAAACCTTTACAGCGATTATTCATCGCGAAGATGATTTGTACGTTGTCGAATGTCCCGAAGTGGGCACTGTCAGTCAAGGCTATTCGATTGAGGAAGCCGTGGCAAATATAAAAGAAGCCACTGAACTATACTTAGAGGAATTTCCAACTCCTGAAACTAAACGATCTCTGTTGACCACTTTCGAGGCAGCTTATGCCTAAGTTGCGCAGAGTTTCGGGAAGGCAAGCTATTCGCGCATTAGAACACCTGGGATTTTTTCAAGTCAGGCAGCGCGGGAGTCATGTAATCCTCAAACAAAAAACATTTGAGAGCGAGCGAGGCTGTGTTGTGCCGCTTCACCGAGAATTGGCGATTGGTACATTGCGGGGCATTCTCAAACAGGCTGGCGTGACTCCAGAAGAATTCATGGACAATCTCTAAAAGGGATTGCCCGAAAGAATTATCAAGCTGTGGAAGCGATTTCACTCTAAAACGAAATTAGCAGCACGGAGCAATCAATGAACTGGAAAGATCAAACCATTCTCGTCACCGGCGGTACCGGCTCGTTCGGCAAGAAATTCATCCAAATCATGCTGGCAGAGTACAATCCGGCCAAACTGATCGTCTACAGCCGCGACGAACTCAAGCAGCATGAGATGCGTGTGGCTGGATTCAATCATCCCAACCTGCGTTACTTCATCGGCGACGTGCGCGACCTGCCCCGCCTGCGGCGCGCCATGCAGGGCGTGGATATTGTGGTTCACGCCGCGGCTCTCAAGCAGGTCCCCGCCTGTGAATACAATCCAATGGAAGCTGTCAAGACCAATATTCTCGGCAGCAGCAACGTGGTGGACGCCGCCCTGGATACTGGTGTGAAGAAGGTGCTGGCCCTCAGCACGGACAAAGCCGTCAACCCGGTCAATCTCTACGGGGCCACAAAACTAGCGGCTGAAAAATTGATTGTGCAGAGCAACGCCTACGCGGGAGGGCGCGAGACCCGCCTCAGTTGTGTGCGCTATGGAAACGTGGTCGGTAGCCGTGGTTCAGTAGTACCGGTCTTCCTCCGTCAGCGTGAGAGCGGTCACCTTACCGTCACCGACGAGCGCATGACCCGCTTCTGGCTCTCGTTGGAGCAGGGTGCGCGTTTCGTTATCAAGTGCATCGAACAGATGCAAGGCGGCGAGGTCTTTGTCCCCAAGATTCCTAGCATGAAGGTGGTTGATTTGGCTCGCACCATTGCTCCTGACGCCGTAATACAATTCATCGGCATCCGCCCCGGTGAAAAGCTGCACGAGATGTTGATTTCCCGCGACGAGTCCCGTTCCACCATTGAGTTACACGATATGTTCGTTGTCCAGCCGGTGGAGGCCTTCTGGTTCGGCGGCGAGTGGCAAAAAATGGGCCAACCCGTCCCCGATGGTTTCCGTTACTCCAGCGCTGAAAATCATGAATGGCTGAATATCGACGAAATCAAAGCCATAATTGCACCTTTCGAAGAAGCGTACGCACGAGGTAAACTGACTTAGCCTTTTTTGTTTTCCCTGTATACTGTGTATGTAGACAAGGTATACACAGTAAACAAGGTACACACCATGCGCATTCTTATCACCGGCGCCAGCGGCCTGCTGGGTATCAATCTGGCCCTGGAAGCCGCCGGCCAGCACACCGTTTTCGGAGTGGTTAATAGCCGCGGACTGAAAACCGAGGCCTTTACCGTCCTGCAAGCGGACTTGCTGGAACCTGGCGCGGTGGAACGTGTTCTTGATGAGAGCCAGCCCGATTGGGTGATCCACTGCGCCGCCCTGGCCAACCTGGAAGCCTGCGAAAAGCATCCGGCGTTGGCCCGGGAATTGAATACCGAAGTCCCCCGAAATCTGGCAGCCCAATGTCGGAATGGCGGAGCGCGCTTGTTGCACGTCTCCACGGACGCGGTATTCGATGGTAAGCGCGGCGGCTACACAGAAGATGATTCCCCCAATCCGCTGGGCGTCTACTCCCGAACCAAACTCGAAGCTGAACACGCCGTAGCCGAGGCTTACCCCGAGGCGATCATCGCCCGCGTCAATCTCTTCGGCTGGAGTCTGACCGGTAAACGCAGTCTGGCCGAGTTTTTCTTTTACAATTTGCAAGCGGGTAAAAATTTGATGGGCTTCACCGATGTTTATTTCTCCCCCCTGTTGGTGAACGATATTGCTCACATTTTCATCAAAATGCTGAAAAAGGGCTTAGGCGGCTTGTATCACGTTGTCAGCAGTGAGAGCTTGAGTAAATATGAATTTGGTGTCGCTATTGCCCGGAAGTTCGGACTCGATTCCGAGTTGATTGCCCCCAGGTCAGTTTCGGATGCCGGCCTCGAGGCTGTCCGCTCCCCCAACTTGACTCTCAAGGTTGATAAACTTATCCACGCTTTGGGCGAATCTCCCCCCGGAATATCCCCAGCTTTAGAACGCTTTTACACCCTTTATCAACAGGGTTATCCACAGTTTCTTGGTAGGTTGGTAGGTTGGTAGATTGGTAGGTTGGTAGGTTGGTAGGTTGGTAAATTGGATCACCAATTTACCAATTTACCAATCTACCAATTCCCAATTTCCCAATCTACCAATGCTCTCGTCAGTTTTGTTTAGCTTTCAGCGATCTGATAAGTTGGCTTTCGCTGTAATTCCTGTAACTTCTCCTGTACCCATAGATTCAACAGGGTTTCGGCTGAAATACCCCGCTTCCTTGCTAAATCTGTGATTTTTGATGACAGGGTAGATTCCACGGCAAAGTAAGTTTTACCGGATTGAATATCGATCTCGAATTCGACTTCGGGCATACCATCCAGGTAATCCCCCATGTCTGTCTCATCAAAAAATGCTGCCATTTCATCAAGCGATTGGAATTTTGGAAGAGTCTTCCTATTTTCTGGCATAGCTTTTTCTCTCTTTGTTCGCCATATTTCTGGCGCTCAAGATTAATGCCTGGCGGTTTATTTTATAGATGAACAAAACCGCCAGATACCTTCCTGCGTCCGTTTTCCCCAGCCCAATATATACGTCTTCACCCGGACGTTCTCCTTTTTCCATAAAGCGGATTTTTGGTCTGTTTGTGAAGATCTCTTCTACCTCATAAATTTCAACCTGGTGCTTCACGGTCAGTTTGTTAACAACATCATGCAACCAAAAAAGCCCGGCAATCTTCATATTTATTCTTCTGCAATCTGATAGACGGGTTTCGGATGCGTTTCTTGCAGTTTCTCCTGCACCCATAGATTCAACAGGGTTTCGGCTGAAATACCCTGTTCTTTTGCGACCGCGCAAAGCTTTTTGTCAAGGATGGCATCCACAGCAAAGTAGGTTTTACTGGATTGAATATCGATCTCGAATTCGACAGGATGCGATTGATCCCAAAACTCACCTGCGTCGTGAGAATCCCAAAACTCGCCGATTTCTTCGTATGAACTTGCTTTCGAAATTGAACTCTTATTTTTTGCCATATCTTCTCTGTTCTGACCTTGTCATATTTCTCGCTGATACGACTAATGCAAGTTTATCTTTATTCTAGACGAAAAAAATATTCAGATAACGGCCAGCATCCGTTTGCCCAAGCGCTGAGTATACGTTTTCGCCTGGGCGATGGCCTTTTTCCATGAAGCGGATTTTTGGCCTGTTGGCGAAGACCTCTTCTACCTCATAAATTTCAACCTGGTGCTTCACGGTCAGTTTGTTAACAACATCACGCAACCAAAAAATCCCGGCAATCTTCATATCCCAATTATACCCCACTTGATTCCTAACTTCCTAACTCTCTAACTCCCTAACTCCCTAACCCCTCGCCCCCGGAGTCCACCCATGACTACAATCCCCGCCCCCGAAATCACCATCGCCGACCGCAAAGTTGGCCTCAATTACCCCACTTACTTCATCGCTGACATCGCCGCTAACCATGACGGCGACCTCGACCGCGCTATCGAACTCATCCGTCTGGCGAAACAAGCCGGAGCGGAGGCAGCAAAATTCCAGAATTTCCGCGCCCCAAAGATTGTTTCCGATTATGGCTTCAAATCCCTGGGCGGGCAGCTCTCCCATCAGGCCGAGTGGGAGAAAAGCGTCTACGAAGTCTACGATGATGCCTCCGTGCCTTTCGAGTGGACGCCCATCCTCGAAGAAGCCTGTGAAGAATTCGATATCCACTACTTTTCGTCACCCTATGACTACGACGCTATCGAGATGCTCGATGCTTACGTCCCGGCGTACAAGGCCGGTTCGGGATTGATGGCCTGGCCCGAAGCGTTGGTGCGAATGGCAAAGATGGGCAAGCCAATTCTGATTGCAACCGGCGCAGCCGACATCAGCGACGTGGTGCGCGCCATGCGGGCAGTCAGCGCGGTCAACGATCAGATTGTGCTCATGCAGTGCAACACCAATTACACCGCGGCCGACTCGAATTACGACCACCTCAATATCAACGTGCTCAAAACCTACGCGGCTCTCTTCCCCAACGCGGTGCTGGGCCTCTCTGATCACACCCACAACCCGGCTCCGATTGTAGGGGCGGTAGCCCTCGGTGCCCGTGTCATCGAGCGTCATTTCACCGACGATAACAACCGCGAGGGGCCTGACCACAAATTTGCCATGAACCCCGCAGCCTGGGCTGAGATGGTGCAGCAGGTGCGCACCCTGGAGCGTGCTCTCGGCTCCACTGATAAATTCGTCACCGGCAGCGAACAGGAGACCTACGTGCTGCAACGCCGCTGCCTGCGCGCCGCCCGCGATTTCAAAGCTGGCGAAACCCTCACCGCTGAAATGGTCGAACCCTTGCGCCCTGCCGCTCCCGGCGCCCTCATGCCCTGGGAATTGGATAACCTCGTGGGAAAGAAGGCTCTGATCGATATGCCCTACGGCATGGATTTGCGGTGGGAGAATATCGGTGCGTGAAACGTGAAGCGTGAAAACGTGAAGTTACGTATCACGCTTCACGTTTCCCGTCTCATGCCTCACGCCTCACGCATCATGCGCATTTTATACTTCTCCCGCGACTACACCACCCACGACCACCGCTTCCTCTCGGCCCTGGCGAAGACGGAGCACGCGGTAGGCTCTCTGCGCCTGGAGCGCCGGGGACACCAGGTAGAAGATCGACCTCTGCCCCCGGAGATCAAACAAATCCAGTGGGCGGGAGGCCAGTCCACGGCAGAATTCAGCGACGGCCCGCGGCTGGTTGCCGGTTTACGGAGAGTGATCGGCACCTTCGAGCCTGACCTGATCCAGGCCGGCCCTTTGCAACGATCCGCGTTTTTGGTGGCCCTGACAGGCTTCCACCCCCTGGTGAGCATGTCTTGGGGCTACGACCTGCTCATAGACGCGGATCGCAACCGCTGGTGGAATTGGGCGACGCGGTATACCCTCCGCCGCAGCGATGCTTTCGTGGGGGATTGTGACACCATCCGCAATCTCGCCATTCAGCACGGCATGACCCCCGACCGCATTGTTACTTTCCCCTGGGGCGCAAACCTCCAACGCTTTACTCCCCTAACCCCTGGCTCGCTCCCCGCTCCCCTCTCCCCTCTCTCCGCTCTCCGCACCCGTCTCGGCTGGGGTGACGACACCTTTGTGCTGCTCTCCACGCGCGGCTGGTCAGATATTTACGGCGTGGAAGATTTGGCGCGTGCCTTCGTGTGTGCTACCCGACAGCGACCGGAATTGCGCTTGCTGATGCTGGGCAACGGCCCGCTGGCCTCCACCATTCGGAGGATTTTCATTCGGGGCGGTGTGCAAGATCAAGTGCATTTTCCGGGGCAGGTAACCCAAGAGAATTTACCCAACTTCTACCGGGCCGCGGATTTGTACATCAGCACTTCGCACAGTGATGGCACTTCTATTTCATTGCTCGAAGCATTGGCCTGCGGAACCCCCGTGCTGCTGGCTGATATTCCTGGCAATCAGGAATGGATTAGGGGTGAGGGCGTCGGCTGGCTGTTCCGCGATGGGGAGGTGGACTCACTCACGGAGGGGATTCTCCACGCCTGGGGTGCGCGGGAGCAGTTGCCCGCTATGGGCCGCGCCGCTCGTCATTTGGCAGAATCACGCGCCAACTGGGAAAAGAACTTCCTTAAGTTGTTCGAGGCCTGGGAAATCGCGCTATCGTGATCCCATCTCTGATCGTTCTATCCCATTATCAGGCTGAGTCTCTGATTCGTGCTAAGGGAAACACTGCGGCTGAAGTCTCCCCAGATTTAGGCTTGACCACGGTAACGGTCGCTCTGCAAAATGAAAAGATATGCTTCCCCAATGGCGAGTATCTTTCCTGGGGAGCTGTTGATGAAATCGCGGCTAACGAGAACAATTGCTTTGTGGTGGAAGGCGGGGATGTCACGGTTGTGCAAGCATTTTCCGAAACTTTCGAGCGGGTATACACTTTGTACCCCACAGAATCTGCTCCCACGATGCTGGTTTCAGGCTTGCCTATGCACCGCATCAAAGACACTGACCCCTGGCGCGATACGCAAAGCAAAATCAGGGCGATGGGGCGCGTGAGCGGGCAGGTGCTAGATACGGCAACCGGACTGGGCTATACTGCTATTATGGCCGCAAAAACCGCCGGCCAAGTGACAAGTATCGAGCTGGACCCGGCGGCGCAGGATATTGCCCGGCATAATCCCTGGTCGCAGCCGCTGTTCGATAACCCCAAGATCACGCAGATCATCGGCGATACTTATGACGAAATCGAGGAATTCGACAGTAGCATGTTCTCTTGTATCATCCACGACCCACCGATGTTCAGGCTAGCGGGAGACTTGTATTCGTTAGCCTTTTACCGTCAGGCTTTTCGGGTGTTGAAACCGGGCGGGTGCATGTTTCATTATATCGGCAACCCGCACAGCAAGTCGGGCGGACGCGTCACCCGAGGGGTGATCCGGCGATTGCAAGAGGCCGGCTTTTTACGCATCACGCCCAGGCCGCAGGCATTTGGGGTGGTGGCGTATAAATGAGTCCGCGAGTCAGCGAGTCAGCGAGTCGGCGAGTTGGCGAGTTGGCGAGTCAGCGAGTCGGCGAGTCAGCGAGTCAACGAGTCGGCGAGTCAGCGAGTTGGCGAGTTGGCGAGTTGGCGAGTCGGCGAAGTAGAAGATTGTCGAATCGCTGATTCGTTGATTCGTTGATTCGCTGACTCGCTGACTCACCGCACCAGGAGACACTTATGCTTACATTCGACAACCTCACAACTGAATTCCGCGCCATTGGCGTACAAACGGGCGATACATTACTCGTCCACTCGTCATACAAATCCTTCGGCGGCGTGGAGGGCGGCCCGCAGACGGTGATCGACGCTTTGCTGCACGTTCTTGGCGACGCAGGCACCCTCATTATGCCAACTTTCAATTTCGATTTTTGCAAGGGTAAGCCCTGGGATGTGCGCTCCACGCCCTCACACATGGGAGCCATCACCGATATGGTGCGCGAACATCCTGACAGCCGCCGCGTTTTTCACCCGATTTATTCTTTCGCAATTCTTGGCAAGCACGCAGAATTTCTAACCAAAGAGCGCTACAAGAGCAGCTATGAGCGCAACTCGCTGTTTGGCAAGTTGCGTGACTTGGACGGCAAGATAATGGTAGTCGGCCTGAGTTATAACGACAGTATGACCTTTTTTCATCACATCGAGGAGTTAGAGGGGGTGGATTACCGCTATATGAAAGTGTTCACCGGCATGGTCACGGACGAGAACGGCAATACCTACAAAGATACTTTCACTATGCTGGTGCGTGACATCGAGAAGGGCGTGCAGACCATGGTCGATCCCATGGGCGCTTTGATGGAAGATGAGGGAGTCATCACGGTTAGCAAAATTGGTGAGGCCAAAGTCAGTTTGATGAAGGCCAATGAGGTCTACGAGTTCACGGCTCGAGAGATGAAGCGCGACCCGATGTTGTTGTATCAGATTGAAGGAAACCAGGGACTAGGGAACTAGGGACTAGGAATCGGGAACTAGGAAGCTACTACATTCCCGACCCCTAATCCCTAATCCCTGATCCCTAGTCCCTGCCTCCCATGCTAAAAGAAATTCTCACCCAACTCTATCCCCTCCACCGCACGCTGGCTTGCGACGGTACTGACGAAGCCTTGCGCATTGTCGGTGCGCAGATGCCCGCGGCCGCAGGATATGCTATCGAAACCTACACCCCCGGCGCGCCCGTTTGGACGTGGAAGGTGCCGGAGCGATACATAGTTCACGAGGCTTATCTTGAAACGGAGAACGGCCAGCGCATCGTAGATTTTGCCGACAACCCTCTGCATATCGTTTCGTATTCCCTGCCCATAGACAAACTTCTTACCTGGGATGAACTCGAATCCCACCTGTATTTCAGCGAGAAACTGCCCCACGCCATCCCCTGGATTTTCAAATATTATCAGCGCGATTGGGGATTCTGCCTGCCCAAAGACACCTTCGACAAGTTGCCGCGGGATACCCGTTACCGGGCTGTCATCCGCAGCGAGTTTGTCACCGATCCCGATCATGGATTCCGCATCTCAACGGGAGTCCTAACCCCTAACCTCCTAACCCCTAACCCCCAAACTCCTAACTCGTATAGTACTAACAACCCCGGCGAATTCTTCATCTCCTCCCACATCTGCCACCCCATGCAGGCCAACGATGATGCTGCCGGAGTGGTGACGGCCATCGAAGTGGCCCGCCGCCTGGCAGAGAATCCGCTTCCCCCTGGGTCGATGTCGGTGCGCTTCTGGTTCGGCCCGGAGACCATCGGCACCATCGCTTACCTGGCTCACCACGAAGACCTGATTCCCCAACTCAAGGGCGGCATCTTCGTGGAGATGACTGGCAACCGCAGCCCCATTGCCTGGCATCACAGCCGCCAACACGACCACCTGCTCGACCGCGTCACAGACTACGTTCTACGCAACACGGATCACGTCGAGCGCGATTTCGCCGCCCACCCCGCCAATGACGAACGCGTCATCAACGGCCCCGGCGTCAACGTGCCCTGCATCTCGATCAACCGCTGGCCCTACGATGAGTACCACACCAGCGATGACAACCTTGACATCATCCACGAAGATATGCTCCAGGAAGCCGCCGACGTGATCGAAGAAATCGTGCGAATTTATGCCAGCAACTACATACCCAGGCGTACATTCCGCGGACCGGTGTTTCTCTCCGGTCACGGGCTGTGGGTCGATTGGCGCGATAATTGGGAACTCAACCGCGCCATCGAAAAAATTATGATGCGCTTCGAGGGACAGCACAGCATTTTCGACATCGCCGAAGAGGTGGGCCTGGATTACTGGGTGGTGCGCGAATACGTCGAAAAATTCCGGGCTAAGGGTTTTGTGAAAGCGCTGCCTATTCCCGGCGAGTCTCCGGGTTCATAGGGTATACTTGAAGCATGAGCGCGACTTCGACACTTAAACCTATCGAAATGGATTTAGATACCTGGAAGACCAGTTTAGAATTGGAACTGGCGCGCTTTGTGGAGCTGGTCATCAATCGTTTCGATCCCCAGAGGATAATTTTATTTGGCTCATTAGCTCAGGATAATCCAAAGGTTTGGTCAGATATTGATGTGATAGTCATTCGAGAAACGGATGCTCGTTTTATAGACCGCGGCCTGGAAATTCGGAGTGCATTTCATCCGCGAGTGGGCATGGATATTTTAGTTTATACTCCCGAAGAGTTCGAACACTTATGTGTTGAGCGGATATTCTTCCGACAAGAAATTCTTGAAAAAGGGAAGGTACTATATGAGCAGCGCTACTAATTGGTTGCAATTTGCTCGTGAGGATCTCCGAGTAGCAGAATGGGCACTTGACGAGACAATTAATAATCAAGCTTGTTTTCATTCGCAACAATGTGTGGAGAAATCTCTCAAAGCCTGGTTGGTGAGTCAGGGGAAAGCTCCGCCTCGCGTTCATCAGTTGGCGACACTGCTTTCATTGATCCCTGGTGAACTTGTAGATGATCTCATAGATGGTATTGAGCTTTTGGACCAATTTTATATCCCTACGCGTTATCCTGATGCGCTTGTAAGCTCGTTGCCTGATGGTCCGCCAAGCGATCACCAAGCGAGGCATGCCGTAGTGACTGCTCGCAAAGTTCTCCAACGCGTCGAACAACATATTTCCACCCAACCATCCCGTTGATTCATCTCCCCTCACCCCTCACCCCTCTTCCCTCTCCAAATATCATCGCCATCGTCCAGGCCCGAATAGACTCTTCTCGCCTGCCGGGCAAAGTGCTGCTCGACATCAGGGCGAGATACCCTGGCACCGCCCGCCATACCATCCAGGTACAGGACATCGTCCCGATACCTATGCAGGTACTGCGCACTTGCGCCGCACGCAGTGTAGGTGTGGAAACCTGTCCTGAGTGTATCGAAAGGTCTCGGCTATAGACCCTAACTTTTGAAGAGGATACAAAATTTTATTGTATTCCTTTACCCCTTCGGGGCACAGGTATGTGTTACTTCGTGCGCAGTGCCTGCATAGGTATACTTTGTGGTTGGCCCCTTTTTGGTTCCGGCCTGTCCCTGTGTATTTCGGGGGTATGTCCGGGTTAGAGTAGACTTGAAATAGATGTTTTGATATGCCGCTATTGTGCAGGAGGCGTTTATGTTAGTTGACACGCGATACGAACACGTAATCATGGATGAAGCCAATGTGCCTATAATAACAGGGACAAATACTAAGGTAGTTGAACTTGTTTTGGATAATATTGCCTACGGTTGGAGTCCTGAAGAACTTCATTTCCAACATCCTGAGTTAACGTTAGGGCAGATATATTCGGCGCTATCTTACTACTGGGACCACAAAGAAGAGCTTGATCAAGACATCGAGCGTCGTCTTCAACGCGTCAACCATATTCGGGAAGCAGCGCAGCAACTACCCCTGGAAACCCGGTTGAAGACAGCGATGGCAGCCTGATGGCGATCAAGTTTTACATGGACCATCATGTGCCGCGCGCGATCACGAACGGCCTCCGGCTGCGTGATGTAAATGTGATAACTGCTTACGAAGATGGAACCAGCAGATTTGATGACCCAGACCTGTTGGATCGAGCGGGCGCATTAGGACGCGTGCTATTCACCCGCGATGATGATCTCCTCGTGGAGGCAGCCCGACGACAGCGAAGTGGCATTTCGTTTCAAGGTGTGATCTATGCTCATCAACTCCATGTCACCATAGGTGTTTGCATTCGTGATTTGGAAACCATTGCCAAGATTGGGGAATCTGACGATTTGATGAGTGGAGTGATATTTTTGCCCCTTTAAAGTCGAATAACCTTTGGCCCTACGATGAGTACCACACCAGCGATGATAACCTTGACATAATCCACGAAGATATGCTCCAGGGAGCCGCCGACGTGATCGAAGAAATCGTGCGAATTTATGCCAGCAACTACATCCCCAGGCGCACATTCCGCGGGCCGGTGTTTCTCTCCGGTCACGGGCTGTGGGTCGATTGGCGCGATAATTGGGAACTCAACCGCGCCATCGAAAAAATTATGATGCGCTTCGAGGGCCAGCACAGCATTTTCGACATCGCCGCAGACGTGGGTCTGGATTACTGGGTGGTGCGTGAATACGTCGAAAAATTTCGGGATAAGGCTCTTGTGAAAGCGCTGCCTATTCCCGGCGAGTCTCCGGGTTCATAGGGTATACTTGAACCATGAGTACTTTACAGACCCTTGAACCAATTGAGATGGATTTGAATACATGGAAGGCTCGCCTGGAGTCCGAATTGGCGCGTTTTGTGGACTTAATTATCGAACATTTCTCGCCGAAGAAGATCATCTTATTTGGCTCATTCGCGGAAGGGAAACCGCGGATCTGGTCTGATATTGATTTGGTAGTGATCAAAGAAACAGATGATCGCTTTCTGGATCGTTCGAAAGATTTACTTCCTTTACTGATGCCGCGTGTTGGCTTAGACCTCATTGTTTACACGCCAGCAGAATTTGACCAATTATGCCAGGAACGTAAATTCTTCCAAGATGAAATCTTGGAAAAAGGGAAAGTGTTGTATGGGTAGCCCCACTGATTGGCTTTATTTTGCTCGTGAAGATCTTCGTGTGGCAGAATTGACGCTATCGAATGAGATTTACAACCAGGTATGTTTCCACTCTCAACAATGTTGTGAGAAGGCTCTCAAAGCCTGGCTTGCTCATCAAGGTATTGAATCGCCGAGAAAACATCAATTGAGTGTGCTATTGGCCCTTTCGACGATTGATATTTTTGCAGAGTTAGGTGGGGATATCGTTCGTCTTGATCGTTTTTACATTCCCACTCGCTATCCTGACGTGCTGGCAGGTTCACTTCCTGAGGGACTTCCAAATAAAGCAAATGCCGAGGAAGCTATTGATACTGCTCGCAAAGTTCTCCACCGCGTCGAACAACATATTTCCACCCAACCCTCCCGTTGATTCATCTCCCCTCACCTCTCTCCCCTCTTCCCTCTCCAAATATCATTGCCATCATTCAGGCTCGCATGGACTCATCACGCTTGCCGGGAAAAGTGCTGCTCGATATCGGCGGTCGTCCGATGCTCCAGTGGGTCGTCGAGCGCACCCGCCGCGCCAAAACCGTGGACGAAGTCATCGTCGCCACCACCACCGACCCATCCGACGATGCCGTAGCCCAATTTTGCGAGGCCAAAGGTTACCCCGTCACCCGCGGCAGCATCCACGATGTGCTGGATCGCTACTACCAGACCGCCCGGCAATTCAAAGCCGACGTCATCGTGCGCATCACTGCCGATTGTCCGCTGATTGACCCCGCGCTGGTGGACGGGACGGTGTTCTCGTTATTTGAGATTGGAGATTGGAGATTGAAAGCCGAATCTCCAATCTCAAATCTCAAATCCCCGATTTTTGACTTCGTCGCCAACCGCCTCCCGCCTCCCTGGGGACGCACCTACCCCATCGGCCTCGACACCGAAGTTTTTACATTCGATGCTCTGGAACGTGCCTGGAAGCGAGCTATCGCCAGACACCACCGCGAACATGTCACCCCCTATTTTTACGAAGACACTCCTGTCGATCATTTGAAATTCAGTGTGCAGGGATCGGAATTTTCCAGCGCCATGACACTTGATGGACTCCACATCGCCTTGCTCCACCACGACCCCGACTACGGCCGCCTGCGCTGGACGGTGGACACCCCCGCGGATTTGGAACTGGTGCGCGCTATTGTGGCCCATTTCGATAGCCGCGACGACTTCACCTGGCAGGATGTGCTGGCTATCTTCGAGCGCGAGCCGGAACTGGCGCAAATCAACGCCAGCGTGCGGCACAAGACACACTTGGATGTGGACGATAGGTCAGTAAATCAGGAAGCAGTAAATCAGTAAATCAGGAAACCAGGAAACCAGGAATCAGTAGATCAGGATGCCAGGGAAGACTGATTTACTGATCTACTGATCTACTGATCTACTGATCTACTGATTTACTGATCTACTGATTTACTGATCTACTGATCTACTGATTTACTGATTTACTGATCTACTGATCTACTGATCTACTGATCTACTAACCTCATGCCCTCCCTCACCATCTTCACCGCCCCCAAACCATTCACCGACCCGCATATCAACATCATCCAGCGCAATGCCATCCAATCGTTGCTGCATTTGAATGATAGTGTTGCTCCAGGCGAGTCCGTGACTCGCCGGCCTGGGCACGCCCCCGATCACGGATCGGCTGGGAGCAACCCGGTGCAAGTTATTCTGGTTGGCGATGAAGACGGTCTGGCTGAGACCGCGGCGGAATTTGCCGTGTTGCATCTGCCAGATGTGGCGCGCAACGAATGGGGCACGCCGTTGGTCAGCTCGATTTTTGCCCTGGCGCGTGAGGCCAGTGAGGGACCGCTGCTGGCTTATGTCAACGCCGATATTTTGCTGAGGCCCGATTTTGTGGAGACAGCCCGCACAGTAGCCTCTCAGGTCGAGAAATTTCTGGTGGTGGGGCAGCGCTGGGATCTGGCTGTCACGCAGGACTTGGCCTTCACCCCAAACTGGGATCAGCGGCTCCGGGTGGAGGTTCAGTCCCGAGGGGAATTGCACGCCCCTGCGGGCAGCGATTATTTCATCTTCCCCCGGTCAATTTTCACAGATATACCCGATTTCGCCATCGGCCGCGCTGGCTGGGATAATTGGATGATCTATTGCGCTCTGCAAAACCGCTGGCCGGTGGTGGATGCCACCGCAGCGTTGATGATCGTGCATCAAAACCACGATTACAGTCATCTGCCCGGCGGCGTGGCTCACTACGATCTCGAAGAGACGCAGATCAATGCTTCCCTGGGGGGCGGGATGCGCAATATGTACATGACTCTGGACGCCAGCCATGAATTTGTGGGGGGACGGGTGCGGCGGGCGCGCCCCAGCCGGGCACGTATCCTGCGGAGGTTAGAGCGGTGGATGTACCCAGTTTTGCGCACAGGCATACGCTGGACTTTCACCCGTTACCTGCGGCGTTGGCGTCGCAAAGTGATGTGAACTGATGCCTGAAATTGTGAAGTGTTGCCCCCTGTGTGGCAGCCAACTGAGCCGCTTCTTCGACCGGCGGGAATTCCGCGGTCACGAAGTGGTCAACCGGATTTGCGGAAACTGTGGGCTGGTGTACCAATCCCCGCGCATGATAGCCGCGGAACTGGATGATTTCTACGCCCGCGAGTACCGACAGGTTTATCAGGGGGAGGCTGGCCCGACCCCCAAGGACTTATTCGTCCAAAGTGGGCGTGCGGATGCGTTGCTGAGGTTGGTGGGTGATTCCATTAATGAGGTGAATCGCCACCTTGACATTGGCTGCTCCGCCGGAGTGCTGCTGGCTCGCTTCCGAGAGCGCTACCACTGCGATGTGGCCGGCGTGGAACCCGGGGCGGCATACCGCTCCTATGCCCAGGCGCAGGGACTGTCGGTTTACCCCGATCTCGCCGACATGCAGGCTGCCGGCGGAGCTTGTTTCGACCTCGTCAGTATGGCGCATGTTTTAGAGCATATCCCGGCCCCGGTTGAATATCTGGCGGATTTGCGCGCAGATATTTTGACCCCCGATGGCTGGCTGCTGATCGAGGTGCCTAACCTGTACTGTCATGACAGCTTTGAGATCGCCCACACAACATCTTTCAGCGGGCATACGCTGCGCCAGACTATCGAAAAGGCTGGTCTCGAGGTTGTCAAACTGAAAAAACACGGTCTGCCGCGCTCGGAGTTACTGCCCTTGTATTTGACGGTGCTGGCGCGGCCCCGTAGAGTGGCTTTCGAAGTTGATCTACAGCGTGAGCACAGCGTGGCTCTCAAACGACGCATTGGCATGTTCTGGCGGCGCGTGGTGCAGAAACTATTTCCCCGCCGGGCGTGGATACCGCTGAAGAAAATGGAGAACAGAGACACACGATGAACAAAACGATAAAATTGTATTGGCTCTTGGGTTTACTGGCGTTTATAACTGGCTGTGTTCCCCAATCGACCGCTACTCCGGTGCCTGTCGCCGAAGCTGCTACGGCAACGCAGAAAACTCCCACGCAGACGAATACCCCGCCGCCGCCGACTTCCACACCAACTTTGCCGCCCTCTGCCACCCCCACCCCGCCGCCGACGAAAACTCCCACCAGCACACCGTCTCCCACAGCGACAGAAGAACCCGCCGCCCTGACAATGGATCAAAACGCGATCTGCCGGTCTGGGCCGGGGACAGTGTATGATGTGGTGACTTATTTGGTCGAGGGTGCGCAGGCTGATGTGGAAGGCCGGATAGAAGACGATTCCTGGTGGCTGATCCAACCACCGGAAGCCGAAGCGGCCTGTTGGGTGTCCGCAGAGATTGTTTCTGTGCGGGGGGATCTCGAAGGCTTACCTGTTTTGACTCCCCCGCCGCTGCCGACTCTGTCACCTACGCCTACGCTCACGTCGGCGGGCGTATACTATATTTTGATCGCTGAGAATACCGGAGGCCCATTGGGATGTGGCGACGGCTTAATCAAGTTTTACCCAGGGATACTAAGTCATGGGGGGTTTGAGGATGATATCAAAACTGCCCTGAATGCGTTGTTTTCCAATCACAGCGAATACTACAACGGATTGTATAATCCGCTTTATAAATCGGATTTGCGTGCCAAAAGTGTTGAATTGGATGCTTCGAATACCCCTGTGATCCAACTGGGTGGTACCTTTGTAAAACCGAAAGATGAATGCGAAAGCAAACGTATGCATGCCCAAGTTTGGTATACGGTGGCTCAATTTTCGTCTAAGCGAGCCATAATTTTTCTTAATAATGCCCTGCTTGGCGATTTGATGGTAGTGTCAAATAAATAAGGTGCAAGGTGCGACGCACTTAGCAGAAAGTGCGTCGCACCTTGATAAATCTGATATGCGCATCGGTCAAAATCCTGCCAAGTCTATAAAACACGTTGTCCAGCCGCAGCAAGTGACGGTGGCGGTGGTCACGTATATTCCGTTCCTGAGTGGGTATTATGCCCAAAGTCTGGATGTGCTCAAGGTATGTCTGAACAGCATCTGGGAGCACACCGACCTGCCTTACGATTTGATGGTCTTCGACAACGGCAGTTGCCCCGAAGTGCGGGATTATCTCTGCGAGGCCCGCGACCGGGGCCGGATCCAATACCTGGTGCTCTCTGAGAAAAATATTGGCAAAGGCGGGGCCTGGAATTTCATCTTTGGGGCTGCTCCGGGCGAGTACATTGCCTACGCTGATAGCGACGTGTATTTCTATCCCGGCTGGCTGGCTCCGCAACTCGAAGTCTTGGAGACCTTCCCCGAGACCGGGATGGTGACTGGCATGCCAATGTGGACGCCCTCGGAATTTTCGACTGCTACCGTCCGGTGGGCGGAGGCGAATCCTGAGGTGCAGTTGGAGCGGGGCAAATTCCTGGCCTGGGAAGATTACTGGCGTCATGCTCGCAGCCTGGGTGCTGACGAAACCAAAGCCCGCACCCACTTTGACACCTGTGAGGATATTGTTGTCATCCGCGATGGGAAGCGTTATTTCGTCGGGGCGGCGCATTTTCAGTTTGTGGCCCGCAAAAGCGCGCTGCAGAGCGTGCTGCCCATCCCCTCGCAGCGACCTATGGGTCAGGTGCGCTTGCTGGATATTGCCCTCAACGAAGCTGGATATTTGCGCTTCGCAACGCCCAAATGGTGGGTTCGACATATCGGCAACACCTTGGGGGCTGAGTTCGCTTCCTCGGGAACGGAACCCGTCATCAGGTCAGCGCGACGCGGTTCCCGCGGGATATGGGGAATCAAATTCGTTCGCGGCCTCGTCAATTGGTTGTACCACCGCACGTTTGAAATCCTGTATCGAGATTGAAATTCCTGCCCCTGATGCCTCCCCCCGATAATTCCCGGAGAGCCAAAAACATGAAACGAATTTTTATTTGCGCCGATCACGGTCTGGCGACGGTTTATTTTTTGCAGAGTGATATAGTTTCCACTTTGTTAGCTGCAGGAGTCGAAGTTATTCTGCTCACAGATGAGGCTTTGCAGGCCCAAATTCAGGCGCGATTCGGCCAACCGGGTTTAACTGTCGAAGGGCTGCGTCTGGATCAGGCGCGCGACTACGAGCGCACGGTCAACCCATCTTTGCAATGGTGGCTGCATTTCCTGCGCCGCGCTGGGGCATCTAATCGTATTAACCTGGAAGCCGTGAACGGTTTTATCAGTCAGGTGGAAGACGAAGCTGAGAGAAAAAGAAAACTCTTATTTCCTGTGATGAAATTGGTGGTCGGTTTCCTACGTACCTCCCGGCTGGCTCGCCGGGCGCTCGGACGCTATCAAAACCGCTTCACTCCCCAAATATATACGGATCTGTTCGAAAAGTACCAGCCAGATTTGGTCGTAGCCAGCACACCGGGTTGGCGCTTGGATCGATATCTTCTGCGGGAGGCAGCCGCCCGCGGTGTGACCACTGCCGCCGTGATCGTGGGGTGGGATAATTCCAGCAGTTACAGCTTGCCAGGGGCCAGCGTGGACTGGATTTCGTGTTGGTCTGAACTCCAGAAGGACGAACTCACTCGCGGCGCTGACTGGTCTCCCGCGCGGGTCAATATTGGGGGCGTCCCGGCTTACGATAGATATTTTCGCCGGGAGTGGCTCATGCCGCGCCATGAATATTTCCAGTTGCATGGCCTGGATCCAAATCGCAGGTTGATTTCTTATGCCAGCAGTTTCGTGACCTTCTCGCCCAATATCCAAAACGTGGAAGCTATAGCACATTTAGTTTCGTCGAATCAGTTATCCAGGCCTGCGCAATTGTTGATTCGCTTGCATCCTACGCATTTCATGGACACCCCACGCTTCGCCGCCGAGAGAGAGGCTATTCGGGCACTGGCGAAAGAGCTGCCCCATGTTCATGTCGTCGAGCCGGTGCCCCTGGGCGAGGGGGGCATGAGTTACTATTCGGGGGAAGATATGCCCGAGAAATCATCGATGATGGCGTATTCGGATGTGATGGTGACAGTCTACTCGACGATGGTGGTGGAAGCATCCATCCACGGGACGCCTGTTGTGAGCTTGTGTATTGACTCACCGGAGGGCTGGCCGGGGAAATTCACTTTGCCGTTGACTCAAATAAGTGGATGGCCTACTCATTTGCGCTTCAGGGAATCGGGCGCTGGATGCGAGGCCCTGAACGAGGTTGACCTGCGAGCAGCGCTAAACCGCTATTTGGAGAATCCCTCCGCAAACCAGCAAGCCAGAAATGATTTCATTGCCCGCGAATGCACTTACGCGGATGGCAGCGCAGGCAAGCACACCGCAGCTTATTTGCTTTCTCTTTTGGATAGGAAAGGGCGCATCTACGACTTGGGGGAGGAGACAGAAACAACCACTGATTTCACAGATTGCACGGATAAAAGGCATTAAAAATCAGTGAAATCGGTGAAATCCGTGGTTAAATAGGTCTGGAAAGTAGCTCTCCCCCAACTTGTAAATGCGCCCGATAGGAAACATGATAAACAAAATCACTAGCCGATTGAAGCTGACCGCCCGAGTGTTTCTTACCGGGCAAATTCTCTCGAATCCGAGAGGGGAAATTCCCTCCATCACCCCCGAAGAGGTTGCCGAGGCCCGCGAATTCTTCCCCCTCGACAAATTCTTCATCTTCGGCCACGCCCGCTCCGGCACCACTCTGCTCACTCGCCTGATCCGCCTGCATCCCGACGTGCATTGCAACTACCAGGGGCATTTCTTCACCCGCCAGCCCACGCTGGAGGGGTTGGTACACAGCGCCGAGATCGAAGCCTGGCTCACCCGCCGCAGCAATCGCTGGAACCGCGGGCGTGATCTGTCACCCGTGGTGCTGCGTGCCGCGGTGGACTTCATCATGGAGCGCGAAGCCCGTCCGCTGGGGGCGCGAGTGGTGGGCGATAAAAGCCCCAACAGCCTGCTGAACGGCGAGGCCGTGCGGCTGATGCACAAAGTCTACCCCGATGGTAAGCTCATCTTTATCGTGCGCGACGGGCGTGACGCAGCCGTTTCGCATCGTTTCCAGACATTTATCGACGCCACCCAACACCTGACAAAAGAAGACTGGACTATCCGGGAGGCCTTCGAGCGTGACCCGGAGCCGTTCCTGCGTGGCGAACGCTCGATTTTCACCGGGTCGGGCATTCGCACAGCCGCCGAGGGCTGGGTGCGCAACGTCACCGAGACCGACGAACTTGGCAGGCAGATTTTCGGCCAGCAATACATCTCCCTGCGCTACGAAGACCTGCTCTCCCAACCCTGGGAGCAGATGGCGCGCTTGTGGCATTTCCTCGACGTGGATACCGAGTTACCCGATTTGCCCGAAACCCTGCGATCCGAACTCACCAGCAACCCCGATAGGGACTGGCAGCGGCAGAAAGCCGGCGAGTTGGTCGAACCGCTGCAAAAGGGCAAATCCGGCTCCTGGCGGAATTTGTTTGCCAGACGGGATAAGGCGGTGTTCAATGAGATTGCGGGAGATGTGCTCACTCATTGGGGTTATGGTGACTAGGGATTAGGAACCAGGAAACCAGGAAACCAGGAAATCAGGAAACCAGGAAACCAGGAAATACCGCCCCCTGGTCTACTGATTCCTGATTTACTGATCTACTGATCTACTGTTCTACTGATACCTATACTATGAAATTTCTCATCGCCGGCTTCGGCTCCATCGGACGCCGCCACTTTCGTAATTTGCTTGCTTTGGGTGAGCGTGACATTGTGTTCCTGCGCAGCAAGCGGAGCACTCTGCCCGATGCCGAGATAGCCGCTTTCCCCGTGGAGACTGATATTCAAGCTGCGCTGGCACACAAGCCGGATGCGGTGATTGTCTCGAATCCCACGTCGCTGCATTTGGATGTGGCCCTCCCGGCGGCGGAAGCGGGCTGCCACATTTTTTTGGAGAAGCCCATCTCCCATTCGATGGAGCGCGTGGACGAATTGCAGGCCGCAGTCCAGCGCGGGGGCGGGCAGGTGCTCGTCGGCTTCCAATTTCGCTTTCACCCCAGCCTGGGCCTCATCAAACAATGGTTGTCGGGCAACCACGCCCCACGCTCCACGCCTCACGCTCCACCCCCCACGCCCCATGCTCTACGCTCCACGCCACACCCCCCACGCCCCATGCTCCACGCCTCACGCTCCACGCCCCACGCTCCACGCTCCACGCCCCACCACACCCCACGCCCCACGCACCACTCCCCACTCCCCGCGCCCCCAATCTCCAATCTCCAATCTCTAATCTCCAATCCCCACTCCCCCATCGGCCGGCCCCTTTCCGCCCGCGCCCACTGGGGCGAATATCTCCCCGGCTGGCATCCCTGGGAAGATTATCGGCAGGGGTACAGCGCGCGGGCAGATTTGGGAGGCGGCGTGATTCTGACACTTTGCCATCCTTTGGATTATCTGCGCTGGTTGTTGGGTGATGTGACAGGATTGTGGGCGTTTACGGGAAAGGCCGGCGATTTGGAGTTGGCAGTCGAAGATACTGCTGAAATCGGGCTTCATTTCGCCAGCGGAGTGATTGGCAGTGTGCATCTGGATTATAATCAACGCCCCCCGTCCCATCACTTGGAAATTGTGGGAACTCATGGAACCATCCGCTGGGACAATGCCGACGGCGCGGTGCATATCTATCGTGCCTCTTCTGATGAATGGGGCATTTACCCGCTTCCGCAGGGGTTCGAGCGCAACCAATTGTTCCGGGATCAGATGAAGCATTTCTTAGCGGTCGTGGGTGAGGGCGAGCAGCCTGTCTGTACTCTCGAAGATGGTGTGTGGGCATTAAGGCTGGCATTGGCCGCGCACGAGTCGGCTCGAAAAGGGGAAGTTATTACTTGGGCAGCGTGAACGGCATCAAGGCTGAATTTGGACACGATCCCATAAAATGTTTGCAGAATCGCTGAGAATTGAGAAAAGCATTCCATCAACTTCAACAACTGTATAATACTGTTCGATGTATTTCTCGGCGGGTTGGCTGTCACCCCAAAGCTGAACGATTATATCGGGTTTTAGTTGACCGATAGAGTAATCGTAATCCCATTTCATGTGGCCGGGGCGGATATCAGCTAAAGCGGGCGGAATGTGGCTGGGGCGGTGGGCAATGATGGGATCGTTTTTCCCGAGCAGATCAATTGCCGGCCGGGTACTAAAGTAAGGAATAACGCCCGCAGTGACCACGGCAAGATGGGCCTCGGGAGTGGTGATCTGTTTTAGGGCTAAGGCAATGCGCAGGTCCTCTTTGTTGCCTTCTACAAAAATGGGTTGGCGCTTCAATATCCAGGTTTCGATAGTGCGGCGAGCAGTTCTGAGCGTGAAATTGAAATTATACATGCTGGCAAGTACGAAAAGAGCAATACCCAAATTTATGAGTATTTGCTTCGAGGGGGCCAATGCGTTTGTGTGGGATGCTATTGCTCGGAATATTTGTTCTGTGCTGTGAGTGAAGAGAATAAAAAATATGGGAATGCCGATGGAAATGTAACGGTTGCTGCCTCCCTGGTGCTCCCATGCGTCTCCCCCGACGTATATGCTATAGGCGATTTGCCCTAAAATGATCAGCGCCAAAAGCAGGGTGACTCGATTGCGCCGGAAAGCGAGCAGCGAGAAGGGCAGCAGGAATAGTACCCAATTCATTTGGACGGCAAATTCAGAAAAGACATACAGTCCTCGTTTGATCCGCAAAAGCAGCGGGAAACCCTCCATTTTTAGATAGTAGGTATTGGGTAGCACATCGCCGTAATACCAGAAACGGAATAGTGTTTGGCTAAGAATGAAAGCTGCTAAAAGCCCCAGCCCCCAGACGAAATTATTTTTACGGTTCTTTGAATCTGCGATGAACAGGTAGCCGAATATGACCAGGTAAGGGACAGCCATATCAATTCGCACTAATGTGCCCACACCGAGCAAAACGTAGATCCAGGGGGAGAAACGGTTATTGCGTAAGCATTGTATGGTCATCCATAGCGCCACACTTGTGATCAACGTGAGGATACTGACCTCCATGCCTTGCAAGCCCCAATTGTTCAACGGCATATAGAAAGCGGTCAATATCATAGCGAGCACAGGAACTATGATGTTGGTGGAGAGAGACGCCGCGATTTTCTTGACATAAACCAGGTTAGCGGTGAGGAATATCGCCCCACTGATTTGGATCGGAAGGCTCATCTTCGCTATTGGGATGGGCAATAAATGGAAGATCGCCATGAAAACCACCCATAATGGGTTTGTGTAACCTTCGACGGGAAGTTCACCCGGATTCCAAACCAAACCGTACCCCTCAGCCAGGTTTTTGGCGTAGCGCATGGAGATCATAGCGTCATCGAAGAGAACGAAATAGCGTTCGCCGTCTGCTACAAAACTGGTTTTATAGATATATATCCCTGCATAGAGTACATAAACGAGAATGATGAGAACAAAAGGCCAGTTTTTTTTGATAGTATTCATGGTATCCTTTTCCGGTGAGATTTTGAGTAGAATGTCTCACATTATATAGCATTGAAGGATACCTGTCATCTGGTATTGCGTTGGCTATACGGGAAAGATTTGTAGCGCGATTTTGGAAAATCGCTCAGGCAGCGAAAACTGCTATAATTGCACCTTCGTCGGCAGCTTTTACACCACTGTCATAACCGCATCTAGCGCCTCATCGCTATTTGTAAACCAACAAGAAAACTACTCAGCCTGCTCAGGTTCGGCAGTTGGAAACTGCACCAACGAAGATCACAAAGCTGACCGGAGCCTGCACAGAGCTTGTCGAAGTGTCGGCTAGGAGTCCACGAAGGTGGACTTCGTGCATTTCGTTGCTGCGACTTAAGTCGCCCCGACATGGGCCAAGTAGTTACCAAACAAGGAGAATTGTTTCGAAATGATTAAAACCAATAATGTCCTTATCCCTCCTTACGGTGGGAAACTTATCAACCTGGTTGAAACCAGCGCAGACCGCGAAGAATTGATCCAACAGGCCAATCATTACCCCTCCATCCAGATTTCCAGCCGTGCCCTGCATGACCTGGAATTGCTGGCCGTGGGCGGCTATTCCCCGTTGGATCGCTTCATGGGCAAGGCCGATTACCAACGCGTGCTCACCGAGATGCGCCTCGCCGATGGGACTCTCTTTCCCATGCCCATCACCCTCACCATCGACAAAGCTGACCTGCCCACCCGCGAAGAATGGATTGCCCTGCGGGATTCGCGCAACTATCCCATCGCCGTCATGCGCATCGAGGAAGTCTTCACCTGGGACCCGGCCCGGGAGGCGCGTCTCGTCCTCGGCTCCACCGACCACCGCCACCCCCTGGTCTCCGAGATGGAACGCTGGGGTGAGCTGTGCATCTCTGGGGAACTGAAAGTCCTCAACTTGCCGGTTTATTACGATTTTGTGGACATCCGCCGCACCCCCGATCAAGTCCGCGCTTTGCTGGAAGGGAAGGGGCACAAGAATGTGGTCGCTTTCCAAACCCGCAACCCCATGCACCGCATCCACGAAGAACTCACCAAGCGCGCCGCTGCGGAAATCGGCGGTAGTTTGCTGATCCACCCCGTAGTCGGCCTGACCAAGCCCGGCGATGTCGATCACTACACCCGCGTGCGCGTTTACAAAGCACTGGTCGAAAATTATTACAACGAAAACACCGTACTCAGTTTGCTGCCCCTGGCCATGCGCATGGCCGGGCCGCGCGAGGCCGTCTGGCACGCCATCATCCGCCGCAACTACGGCGCCAACCACTTCATTGTGGGGCGTGACCATGCCGGCCCCGGCAACGATAGCACCGGTCAGCCTTTCTACGGTCCCTACGAGGCACAGGAAATGATGAAGCAGTACCAGGATGAAATCGGCGTCAAAATGGTGCCTTTCCAGTTGCTGGTATACCTGCCCGATGAAGAACGCTACGTGGAAGCCGACAATATTCCCGAGGGTGCCAAAGTCGCCACCATCTCGGGCACGCAAGTGCGCGAAGATTACCTGGCAACCGGCAAACTGCTACCAGAGTGGTTCACCCGCAAAGAAACCGCTGAAATCCTGGCCGAAGTTCATCCCCCGAAAAATAAACAGGGCATTTGCCTGTGGTTCACCGGCTTCAGCGGCTGCGGCAAGTCCACCATCGCCGAAGCGCTCATGCCCATGCTGATGGAGCACGGACGTCAGGCCACCGTCCTCGATGGCGATGTCGTCCGCACGCATCTTTCCAAGGGGCTGGGCTTCAGTAAAGAAGACCGCGACACCAACATCCTGCGCATTGGCTTTGTGGCTGGTGAAATCGTCCGTCACAACGGTACTGCGGTTTGCGCGGCCATCAGCCCCTACCGCTACACCCGCAACGAGGCCCGCAAGATGGTCGGCGCAGAGAACTTTATCGAGATTTGGGTCAACACACCCCTCGAAGTCTGCGAAGCCCGCGATATCAAAGGTCTGTACGCCAAAGCCCGCCGCGGCGAACTCAAGGGCTTCACCGGCATCGACGACCCCTACGAAGAACCTGTCGATCCCGAAATCGCGGTCAACACCGTCGATACCACCCCCGAAGAACTCGCCCGCGAAATTATCGCATACCTTCAGGAGCGCGGCTTCATCCAGGTGCAACGCACTTAGGTTTTGGAGCGATTCCCAGGTTTCAAAGGACGTTTTGCCAACTCAGAAAGTGCGTCGCACCTGAACTAACCATGCCCGATTTACCTCGACTTTTCGATCTGACAGACCGCGTTGCCATCGTCACCGGCGCCGCCGGCCTGTTGGGAACTGAATTCTGCCGCACACTGGCCGAGGCTGGGGCGGCGGTTACGATTGCGGATATGGATGGGGACTCTGCCGCTGATGTGGCGGATACCCTCACCCGAGGCGGATTCCGCGCCCTGGGGCTTAAAACCGACGTGACCGCGCCGGATTCCGTTACCCGAATGGTGGCTGCTACCCTGGGGGCATTTGGGCGTCTCGACATCCTGGTTAACTCCGCCGCTCTCGATCCCAAGGTCAGGGAGCAGGAAGCAGGAAACCAGGAATCAGGAAACCAGGGATTAGGGACTAGGGATCAGGGACTAGGGACTAGGGATCAGGGATCAGGAAACCAGGGATCAGGAAACCAGGGATCAGGAAACCAGGGATCAGGAAACCAGGGATCAGGAAACCAGGGATCAGGAAACCAGGGATCAGGAAATCAGGGATCAGGGACTAGGAATCAGGAACCGGGAGAATCCCTAACCCCTAACCCCCTAACCCCTAACCCCTTGTCCCTCACCTTCGAAGACTACCCCCTCGAACTCTGGCAGCAAGCTCTGGACGTCAACCTGACGGGGGCTATGCTATGCTGTCAAGCCGCCGTGCGGCCCATGTTGGAACAGGGCCGCGGGGTCATCATCAACATCGCTTCCATCTACGGCCTCGCCGCCCCCGACCAGCGACTCTATCAGCGTGAAGGGCAGTTCCCGCAGTACAAGCCCGCCTATTACACCGTCACCAAAGCCGGCGTGCTCGGTCTCACCAAATATCTGGCGGCCTATTATGCTGGCAAGAATATCCGCGTCAATGCCCTGACTCCCGGCGGCGTCTACAACGGCCACGATGACGAGTTCGTCAAAGCCTACTCCGCCCGCGCCGTCATGGGCCGCATGGCCGAAAAAGACGAGATGAACGGCGCCCTCCTCTTCCTGGCCTCCGAGGCCTCCAAATACATGACCGGCGCTAATCTCATCGTCGATGGGGGCTGGACAGCGTGGTGATTCCAGTGTTCAGTATTCAGTTTTCAGTAAAACCGAACACCGAATGCCGATCACTGAACACTGAACACTGGACACTGAACACTGAATACTGATGACTGAAACCCCCGCCCTCACCCCCGCCCGCGGCGGTTGGACGGCTTGGTAAAAAGAGCGTTCAGTGCCGGGGGGGGGGTATAATCAAGTATCCGATTCAAGAGGAAAGACACGGATGCGAGGGTGGAAAATGAATTGGCGCAATACAATGTAGTATTGGCTTTGCAGCTTGGAGGTTTGGCGTTATGAGTACACTTGATTTGCCAACAACTCTGACGAAGGAGATTCGATGGGAAGCAGAGACCGCTGGAATGTCAGTGGCGGATTTGCTAGGAGATGCAATTTACCATTACAAGTTAGTATTACAACGCCGCAAGATCAACGCGGAAGCCACTTGGTGGAATAGCGCATCTTCCGAGATACGTGACATCTACCAGGGGGAATACGTCGCGATTCACTGCCAACAAATTGTGGACCACGACGTTGATCGAGCAGCGCTCTATGACAGAGTGAGAAAGAAGTACGAAGACGCGGCTGTGCTCATTACCCCGGCCCGTGGAATTCCAACGCTTCGCATCTTAAGCCCTCGCCTGGAACGTTTATGAACATACCTTATGATCCCTCGTACTGGCCGCCCTTTCCGGTTTTAGAAATTTCCCTGGCTCTGCGAGAGCAGCGACCTCAGGTTGGGCCTCTGCTTGCCCTGGTCGATACAGGCGCAGATGGGACTTTTATTCCCATCACGCATATCAAAACTTTGAGAGCGCCTGTGAGCGGACAGATGATCGTTCATCCGCAGTTTGGCAGCCCATACGTAGCACATACGCATACATTGGATGTTTTAGCCGGATCAATTCGGCTTTCCGCAATAGAGATTGTAGGAGATGACACGGGAAACGAGATTATTCTGGGTCGTAATCTGCTCAATAAGTTGGTGATGCTGCTAGATGGGCCGCAGGCTCAAACCGGCGTTTGGGAAAGCCGCCCGGATATTCACTGGCGGAAATAAGATAAAGGACACGGATGCGAGGGTGGAAAATGAATTGGCGCAATACAATGAACGCATCCCAGGAGTAATTGTTGGAGGTGTAGGATGAAAAGAGTATTGATGTTTCCGATGTTTCGGTATGTAAAAGCTGCTTTGAGTCAGGCGGAATATGAGCGCAATGAGGATGGCGTCATCATTGCCCAGATAACGAACGCATCTGGTTTTTACGCCCAAGGGGACACTTTCGAGGAAGCCCGCGAGAACTTGCGAGACGTAATCGAAGGCAATGTAGTATTGGCTTTGCAGCTTGGGTTGGAGATTCCGGCTATCGAGGGGATAATCATTGAGGAACAAAATGTCGAGGCTGTCGCCGCTTAAGCCCCATCAGGTCATTCACAAATTACAGAAGCTGGGCTATGAGGGGCCGTATCCAGGAGGCCGTCACGTTCGCATGGTTCACGAGGAAACAGGGCAAATCGTTCCTATACCTATGCACAAGGGCAAGGATGTTAGCGTTGGGCTGATTCGGGCTATCATCCGTCAGGTTGGCATTACGCCCGAAGAGTGGAAGGAGTTGTAAGGTTGAGAAAATCACAATATTAACATCCAATCTCCAATCTCCAGTCCCCAATCTCCAATTACCAGGTTCTGGTCCTCATCCCTGCCCGCGGCGGCTGGACGATGTAGTGAGGCAGAATGCATCGGGGAACATGAATATGAAGCTTCGCGATCTCGTCAATCGAGTTAGTATCGACCCTCGCAAACTAACAGAATACGCGTTACACCCCGATCACCCAAGAGGTGGTCACAAAGCGCGTGTATTTGAGGCGGCACTGGGATATAATCAAAGCAACTATCAATCCCTGCTTGACCAAATCGCGGATGAAGCCCTGGAATCTGAAGTGATACCAGGACAGGTTGATCAATTTGGGCAACGGGTCTGTGTTGGTTTGGAAGTTACAGGTGTGGAAGGCCAACGAGTGATTGTGCTAAGTGTTTGGATGATAGTGTCGCATGGTAGCGAAGCTCGTCTGGCCACATTGTATCCAAAGTGAGAAGAGCTTATGTCCGATCCAGAACTTTTTGATGTAATAGAATTACTCACAGATGTGCCTGAACAAAACCTGCGCGCAGGTACTCAGGGTACCATTGTGCATCAATATTCCGATGAAATTTTTGAAATCGAGTTCACCAACACTGAGGGAGAGACGTTGGCCTTGTGTGCGCTTCCATTTCGGCAGTTTATTGTCGTCTGGCAATCGGAGTATCAACGATGGGTACCAGTCGTTGAGCAACTTGTCCAAATAGTTGCTCGCTTGCCAGAAAAAGCTGGGACAGAAGTGCTCGACTTTGCACGATTTATCAGCGTTCGCACTGAACACCGTCACCCCACCCGCGTAGAACGTGTAGCTGCATAGATCCCTTATCCCTGGTAGTCCCCAAGATTGGCGGAGCATCCGGTACCAATCACGCGTACAGATAGCCAACGTGATAATATTATCCAATTGGCAGATTTTGTAGCCGGGGCAACCTACCAAAAACACATCCGAGGCAATTGTGTGTACACAGACCTTTTCGCCGAACGAGTGGTAGTGGAACGCACCATCCAATGGCACCCAAAATAAAAAAGGACAGGGATCCCGAGGGGCGTTTTAACCTGATCTTGTGTCAGGTGGGCCACGGTAATCGCGACCCCGCCGCACTCAGCCTTACTCCCTGTCATTGCTTATAGTCTACTACAAAATAAGACAGAGGCAAACAGCAAAAGGGGTGAGAAAATCACAACATTAACATCCAATCTCCAATCTCTAATCTCTAATCTCCAATCTCCAATCCCCAACCTCCCATGTACAATCCCCAATCCCCAATCTCCAATCTCCATTCTCCAATCTCCATTCTCCATTCTCCAATCTCCAATTACCAGGTTCTGGCCCTCATCCCCGCCCGCGGCGGATCGAAATCCATCCCCCGCAAGAATATCATCGACTTTGCCGGCCACCCGCTGATCGCTTACAGTATCGCCGCAGGACTGGCCGCCGAGACTGTGACGCGGGTGATCGTCTCCACCGATGACGATGAGATCGCCGCCATCTCCCGCCGCTGCGGGGCCGAGACTCCCTTTCTGCGTCCTGCGGAACACTCTCTCGACAACACCCCCGACCTGCCCGTCTTCCGGCAGGCCCTGGAATGGCTGGCCGACAACGAAGGCTACTGCCCGGACATCGTCGTCCAACTGCGGCCCACTTCCCCTTTCCGTCGCGTTTGGCATATCGACCAGGCTGTCTTGCGGCTCATCGAGCACCCCGAAGCCGACGCGGTGCGCACCGTCTGTGTGCCCTTCCAGAACCCCTTCAAAATGTGGCGCATCGCCCCCGACGGGTTAATGCAGCCCCTCGGAACCGAGCTGGGCATCCCCCGCGAGCCATACAACCAGCCCCGGCAAGCCCTCCCCGAAGTCTACTGGCAGACCGGCTACGTCGATGCTGCCTGGGCCGACACCATTCTCTCGAAGAATTCCATGACCGGGGACGCAATCCTACCCCTGGTCATCGACCCCTCCGAATGGGTGGACATCGACTCTCCCAATGATTGGCGCAGGGCGGAGAGACTGTTGGAGAGCGGGGAGGTTACTTTGGATGATCTAGGTTTTTCTATTTAGGAATCAGTAGGTCAGTAGATCAGTAGATCAGTAAATCAGGGATCAGTAGATCAGTAAATTAGTAAATCAGTAGATCAGTAAATCAGGAATCAGTGGATCAGGGAGCAGTAGATCAGGAATATAATCAGGGTTTCCTGATTTCCTGATTTCCTGGTTTCCGGATTTCCTGATTTACTGATTTCCTGATTTACTGATTTACTGATTTCCTGATTTCCTGATTTCCTGGTTTCCTGATTTCCTGATTTCCTGGTTTCCTGATTTCCTGGTTTCCTGGTTTCCTGGTTTCCTGATTTCCTGGTTTCCTGGTTTCCTGATTTCCTGGTTTCCTGGTTTCCTGGTTTCCTGATTTCCTGGTTTCCTGGTTTCCTGGTTTCCTAGTTTCCTAGTTTCTTGTCGTGGTAGAATGTATCTACATTTGTGGGCACATTCTACCGGGAGGTCGAAATGATTGCTGTTGGAATACGTGAATTGAAACAGCAAACCAGCGAGTTGATCCGTCTGGTGCGCGAAGAAGGAAGAGAACTCCAGGTTACTTATCGCGGCGATGTTGTGGCCCTCGTGGTTCCCGTGACTCGCGCCACATCACCGGATGCTGAAGCTGCCTGGTCCAGTCTGGATGTGCTGGCTGCGGAGATTGGGGCGTGCTGGCCTGCTGACGTTACCAGTGTGGAAGCCGTAGCTGAGGGCCGCGCGTGAGTGGCTACGTGGTAGTAGATGCCAGTGTATGGGTCGCGCGTATGATCGATCAAGACGTTTTTCATGCCATCAGCCGTCAATGGCTGGACGAGCAACGCACCAACGGGATGCGTTTTATTGCCCCCACGCTATTACTCGTCGAAGTGGTCGCCGCTATTTCCCGCCGCACGGGGGACAGAGGATTAGCACAACGCGCCGTGGATATATTGGAAAACCTGCCCGATTTGCGGCTGGTGGATATGGACCGCAGCCTCGTGCAAATTGCCATTCGCGTAGGGGTTGACCTGGGGGTGCGCGGTGCAGACGCGTTTTACATCGCCATTGCGCAACAGCTACACCTCCCCCTTACCACCCTGGATGTGGATCAGCGTACCCGCGCCGGCCAGATAATAGAGACATGGAAGATAACGGGTTGAATAATCAATATGGGTGAGTTGGGGTTTTCTATTGGGGACTGGTAAATTGGGGAGTGGTAAATTGGTAAATTGGGGATTGGTAAATTGGTAAACTGGGGACTGGTGATTGGTTCCCAGCTTACCAACCTACCAATCTACCAATCTACCAACCTACCAACCTACCAATCTACCAATCTACCAATCTACCAATCTACCAACCTACCACTCCCCAATTCCCAAAAACCATGTTCACTTCCCTCCGCTCCCGCCTGTTGTTGACTTATGCCCTTGTCATCGGGGTGGTGCTGTGCGTGGCAGGGACTGCGCTGATCTGGTACATTTTGCAGAATCCCGCCATCGAACGGCTATTGTACGTGCGTCTCGATCAGGCTGCGGAAAATGTTCTCCAGCAAGAGATGCCCGCTTTATCTTCGTCGCAGACATTACAAGCAACCGCCCGGCGTATCGACCAGCAATATAATGTGCGTGTTTTGGTGCTGTCGGTTGATGGGGAAGTGTTGACCGACTCTCGGAGCGGGGACGAGCCAGAGTTGGCTCCCAAAACACGTCGCATCACACAAGGAACGCATGGACTGGCCTGGGACGCCAACAACCGGGCCTGGTTATTCGTGTGGCAGCCACTCGATGATGACACTTTTCTGGTTTTGGCTGTGCCGCGTGTCAGAAAAGTATCTCTCCTTTTCTCCCAGCGTTTACGAGAAGTATTGCGGGATGATCTATTTCCGCCCCTGCTTCAAGCTGGCTGTGCGGCCTTGATTTTAGCGCTGATCCTGGCTTTGTGGATGTCGCGCTGGGTGGCGGCCCCTTTGCGGCGCATGGCTGCAGCAACGCGGGACATGTCAGCGGGGGAATATGGTCACATTTCGGTAGAAGGGCCAGAAGAAGTACAGTCCCTGGCGCACGCCTTCAACGAGATGACAGCCCGGGTGCAAGCCAGCCAGCAATCCCAGAGAGACTTTGTGTCCAATGTCTCCCACGAGTTGAAAACGCCACTTACATCCATTCAGGGCTTCTCACAAGCCATGTTAGACGGCACTGCGGATACCCCGGAGAAATTGCAGCAATCTGCTGAGGTGATTTTTAGCGAGGCCGGGCGGATGCACCGCATGGTTTTAGACCTTTTGGATTTAGCCCGCCTGGATGCCGGGACGGTGGAATTGGAGCGTGTTAGCGTGGACCTGGCAGCTTTGCTGCACAATGTGACCACCAGGCTCTCCCCGCAGGCCGCACAGGCTCAGGTGGATTTGCAGTTCGAGAGCTTTGCACTTCCGATTGTGATCGGCGATGGGGACCGCCTGACCCAGGTTTTTACAAATCTGGTGGAAAACGCCCTCAAGTATACGCCTCCGGGCGGGCAGGTGCGGCTCCGAGCGGCAGCGGCGGCAGACTGCGTGGAAATCTCGGTGGAGGACACGGGGCCGGGCATCCCCCCGGAACACTTGGGACGCATTTTCGAGCGATTCTATCAAGTGGACAAATCCCGCCCCGGTGGGGGCCGCCGCGGAGTTGGATTGGGGTTGCCCATTGCGCGGGAGATTATCCAAGCCCACGGAGGCACAATCACAGCCCACAGCCAGACGGGACAGGGAAGTGTTTTTGTGGTAAAAATACCCCTTGCACGCCCCGAATGAATTCGGTGTCTCGCCATTCGCCATTCGCCACTCGCCACTCGCCATTCGCCATTCGCCACTCGCCATTCGCCATTCGCCCCTCGCTATTCGCTATTCGCCACTCGCCACTCGCCCCCACGCTTCACTCCTCACGTACATAATGAAAAGACCACTCAGCATCATAATTCCATGCTTCAATGAACAAGCCACTATTCGTTTGCTGCTGGACGCCATCTACGCGCAAACGTATCCCCGCGAACAGATAGAAGTGATTATTGCCGACGGCATTTCCACGGATGATACCCGCGCAGAGATTCGCGCTTTCCAGCAAACCCATCCAGACCTGAACATCGAAGTGGTAGATAACCTGAAGCGCAATATTCCTGCGGGGCTTAACCGAGCCATCGAGGCTGCTGGCGGAGAGTTCATCGTGCGGCTGGATGCTCACTCTGTGCCCCACAATGATTACGTTTCCCGGTGCTTGGCTGCTTTAGATGCCGGCCTGGGCGACAACGTCGGAGGGGTGTGGGAAATCCAGCCCTCGGAGCCGGGATGGGTGGCACGTTCCATTGCGGCTGCGGCAGCCCACCCACTTGGCGTGGGCGATGCCAGTTACCGGGTCGGCGGCCAGCCACAAGCCGTAGATACGGTTCCCTTTGGGGCCTTCCGCCGCGCATTGACTGATCGCATAGGCCTTTTTGATGAGACTTTGCTTTCCAATGAAGATTATGAGTTCAACGTTCGGGTGCGCCAATCGGGGGGCACTGTTTGGATGGACCCTGCAATCCGCTCGCAATACTTTGCGCGTCCTAACCTGCGGGCGCTTGCCAAACAGTATTGGCGCTACGGGTATTGGAAATTGTGTATGCTGAGACGTTTCCCGGAGACGTTTCGTTGGCGGCAGCTTTCGGGGGCCTTCGTGCTTACCTGGTTGGTTTTAGGTATACTTGCAATTTGGTTCCCTGTGGCTCAGTGGCTCCTGTCGGCGGAGGCTATCATTTACAGTCTAGCCCTGGCAATGGCCGGAGCGCAGACTGCTGTGAAAAACCGTGATCTGGCGATGTTGGTTGGCGTGCCTCTGGCAATTGCAACCATGCACTTCGCCTGGGGAACAGCGTTTTTGTGGAGTTTGTTGAAATCGGTGATTGGAGATTAGAGATTGGAGATTGGATACTGGAGATTGGAGATTAGAGACTGGAGACCGTAGACGGAAATTGAGACTGGAAATCTCTAATCCCTAATCTCCAATCTCCAATGAATATTTATGACAAATCAAAAAACTAGCCGCTGGCGTCTAAGCCCCGTAGAGCGCCGAACACTGTTGGTAATCGGTGACTTTGTTGTGGGGCTGATCTCTTTGGCGGCCGCACTTGTATTTTGGGCTAATAATGCGGAATGGCTGGGCTTGTCTGTGGCTTTTTTGCAGGAGCGCGTCGCCACATGGTTTTATCTTCTCCCTTTTATCTGGCTGGCGCTATTAGTTGACACGTATGATATACACCGGGCTGCTGATTGGCGTAAGACCGTGCAAGGGGTTGCCTCCGCTACGTCTATGGGATTGGGTTTATACCTAGTGGTTTACTTCGCATCAGATAACCCATTGCCTCGTAGTGGCGTGGCCGCTTTTCTAATTGCCGCTTCGGGGTTGACTCTAATCTGGCGGCTAATGTACATCCGCGTTTTCACCGCTTCTCAATTCATGCGCCGGGTTTTGGTGGTTGGCGCCGGCAAGGCCGGGCAGACGATTCTAGGCGCAATCAACAGCCTGCAACCCAAACCTTTCGATTTGATTGGTATTATCGACGATGACCCGGAGAAGATTGGCACTAAGGTCGAAGGTTATGATGTCATTGGCAGCAGCTATGAATTGCCAAACCTTCTGCAGGAAGAAAACATATCAGATATCATCGTGGCAATTTCGGGGGAAATGCAAGGATACACTTTCCAAACTTTGTTGGATGTCCAGCAGCAGGGGGTAGAGATCACCCGGATGCCGGTGGCCTACGAGGAATTGTTGAACCGGGTGCCCATCCAAATTCTCGAAGCGGATTGGATTCTGCGTTCCTTTGTAGATCAATTCCGCACGAATAATTTTTACAGAATCGGCAAACGTCTGCTAGATATTCTGGGCGGGCTGGTCGGTATGCTAATTCTGATGGTGATTGTGCCATTTGTGGGATTAGCAACCATATTGGATAGTGGCCGCCCCGTGTTCTACTCTCAAGTGCGGTTGGGCCGAGGCGGAAAACTCCATAATATCTTCAAATTCCGCACTATGCGCCTGGATGCGGAGGCGGATGGTAAAGCGGTAACTGCCAAAGAAGACGATGAGCGCGCCACGCGGGTGGGGCGATTCTTGCGGAAGACGCATATCGACGAGATTCCTCAATTTATCAATGTCTTGCGCGGCGAAATGAGTCTGGTGGGGCCTCGGTCGGAACGTCCAGGTCTCATAGAGCATTACCACCGTCATATTCCTTTCTACCGCGCTCGTTTACTGGTCAAGCCGGGGCTTACTGGCTGGGCACAGGTTAATTATGGTTACGCAGGAAATATAGACGATACGATAATAAAGATAGAGTACGACTTATACTACGTTAAGCATCGGAATATGGTGTTAGACATAATCACTCTATTGCGTACTCCTGGGACAATGTTCGGGATGCGAGGCCAGTAGTGGAGGGTGGAGCGTGGGGCGTGGGGCGTGAAACGTGACGAAGTCCCCGAAGCGCAGCGGAGTGGGAAGACGTGAAACGTGATGCGTAGGCAACTTGCCTCTTGTACCTTGCCTCCTGCACCTTGCCCCCTGCCTCTTGCACCTTGCCTCTTGCCTCTTGCCCCCTTGCATCCCGCCACCCGCCACTCGCCTCACCGGAACTTCATGAATATAAAAAATCTGCTGACAAAACTTACGCTGCCACATGCACCTGTGCGCAATCGCATGTTATTGCTGGGCGATCTGTTCTTGATCGCTGCGGCGGTATTAGGTAGTTTTGCTCTGCGCTTCGAATTAGGGAACCTGTTTGCATTTTATCTGCCTCAAGCATTGAAGATGATAATCCTGGCCCTTTTGATCAAGCCGGTAGTTTATTACTTCTTCGGTTTGTACCGCCGTCTGTGGGCTTATGCCAGCATTCGCGAACTGCTTTTGATTGTCGCGGCAGTTACAGCAGCTTCGATTTTGCTCTCGGTGAGCGTCACCCTGATGACATACAGCCAGGCAAGGTCGCCAAACTATATTGGCTTTCCCCGCGCCACGCTGGTGATCGATTGGCTGCTTTCTATATTTCTGGCCGGCGGGTTGCGCTTTTCCACCCGCCTGATTGCAGAGAGCAAATCCACGGCTGCCGATGGGAATGCCCGTACAAAGATGGTTCAAAACGTGTTGATTGTCGGGGCGGGAGACGCGGGAGCATTGGTCCTCCGCGAAATTCAGAAAAATCCTCAGCTCAATCTATCGCCGGTATGCTTTTTGGATGACGATAAAACCAAACAGGAGCAGCAAATCCATGGCGTCCCAATTGTCGGGACATTGGATGATTTAGCGCGGGTGGTACACGCCAAACGGATTCAGGAAGTGATCATTGCCATCCCCACCGCTCCGGGGCAAATCATCCGTAAAGTGGCTGATGTGTGCCGGGCAAAGCGCATCCCTTTCCGCACCATGCCTGGAGTTTACGATCTTATCGGCGGCAAAGTAAGCGTCAATCGCCTGCGAAATGTCAATATCTCCGACTTGCTGCGCCGCGCCCCCATCGCTATCGATAACCGGCGCATCGGCTCGATTTTGAGCGGACGCCGGGTGCTGGTCACAGGTGCGGGCGGCTCGATAGGCCGTGAACTCTGCCGCCAGATAGCCCGTTGGGGGCCATCTGCCCTGATATTGCTCGGACATGGCGAGAACAGCATTTTCGAGACCTTGATAGAACTCAAAGATGACTACCCCTCGCTGCTTTTGCACTCTGTCATCGCCGATATACGCGATCGAGACCGGCTGGAATCAGTATTCGAAAATCTCAGCCCTCAAATGGTCTTTCATGCCGCCGCGCATAAACACGTCCCCCTGATGGAAATCAACGTCGAAGAAGCCATCACCAACAATATTTTGGGCACTCGCAATGTGGTCGAAGTCTCGCTGACTTATGGCATTGATCGGCTGGTAATGATTTCAACGGATAAAGCCATTCGCCCCACCAGTGTTATGGGGGCCACCAAACGCATGGCAGAGTTGTTGGTTTTGGATGCCGCTCATCGTTCTGATCAGGCCTATTCCGTGGTGCGATTTGGAAACGTATTGGGCAGCCGGGGCAGCGTTGTGCCGAAATTCCAGCGGCAAATTGCCCGCGGTGGCCCTATCACCATCACCCATCCAGACATGGAGCGCTACTTTATGACCATCCCCGAGGCCGTACATCTGGTTTTGCAGGCCGGCGCCATGGGACAGTGCGGCGAGGTCTTTGTGCTCAAGATGGGCGAACAAGTGCGAATTTTGGATCTGGCCGAAGACCTGATCCGCCTCTCCGGGTTGGAACCGGGAAAAGACATCGAGATCACTTTTACCGGCATCCGCCCTGGCGAAAAGTTGAAAGAAGAACTCTGGGATAAATGGGCGCAATATGAACCCACCTCTCACCCGGACATTGTCCTGCTGACCGAAGAAGACATCATCAGTGAAGGCGCCCTGCATCAGGCCGTGGATGAGCTGATCTATCTGGCGCGTGAAAGCAACGCTTCTGCCATTATCAAGCGATTGGATGCCCTCATTCCCGGCGCCACCGTGCGCAGCACCCCTCCCCCGGAGATCACAGCCGTAATCTAACCGGTATCGTCTCGACAAATGCGTGGAGGATGAATCGTGAAGACGTGAAACGTTCTCTGTTGTCACGCCATTCGCCACTCGCCACTCGCCACTCGCCCCACGCTCCACGGAGTCCCCTGCCAATCTCATGCCTGAAACCACTCTCGAAGAATGGGACGCTTTCCTATCCCGCTATCCCAACGCTCACCTGCTTCAAACCCAGTCGTGGGGTGAACTCAAGTCCACCTTTGGTTGGAACGTGGTCAGGATTGTGACCCGTGACGCCGGCGCCCAGATTCTCTTCAAAAAACTCCCCCTGGGACTGACGTGGGCCTACCTCCCCAAGGGGCCGGTGGGAGAGAATTGGGGCGATCTCTGGCCCGCGGTGAACGCGGCCTGCCGCAGGCGGCGGGCTGTATTCCTGAAAGTGGAACCCGACCTATGGGAGCAGGAGGCGGGTTCCCCCCGGGATGCCGCTACGCCCACAGGATTCCGCCTCAGCCCCCACCACATCCAGCCCCCGCGCACCCTGTTAGTAAACCTCGCCGGGGCAGAGGATCAAATCCTATCGCGCATGAAACAAAAAACTCGCTACAATATCGGTCTGGCAATCAGAAAAGGCGTGGTTGTGCGCTCATCGAATGATATTGATGGCTTTCACAAATTAATGCAAACGACTGGCGAAAGGGACGCGTTCGGGGTTCATAGTCTGGAATACTATCGCCGGGTATACGGTCTGTTTGCGCCGCGGGGCGAGTGCGAGTTGTTGTGGGCCGAGTATCAAGAAGAGCCGTTGGCAGCTTTGATGATTTTGGTGCATGGGAACCGGGCCTGGTATTTTTACGGCGCGTCATCGAACCTGCACCGCAACCGCATGGCTCCTTATATTTTGCAGTGGGAGGCCATGCGGTGGGCACGTGCGCAGGGCTGTATCGAATATGATCTGTGGGGTGTCCCGGATGCCGATATAGAAACCCTTGAGGCCGAGTTCATGCAACGCAGAGATGGTTTGTGGGGCCTGTACCGTTTCAAGCGCGGCTTCGGCGGCAAACTGCACCGCGTGGCCGCCCCCTGGGACCGCGTTTATCGCCCGGGTTTATATGCTTTTTATCGTTGGTGGGTGTCGTCTCGATAATAAGGTAGTTGCTCAAAATGTTAGTGGTGGATTGCATCCCAAAGGAAGCGTACCCACCAACAAAACCGAATTGTAAATGGTAAATGGTGAATTATAAATGGTAAATGATTGTGGCGCTGTCTGCACTTCATTTACAATTTACCATTCACCAGTTACCATTTATAATTTCATTCCCCCCTGCATAATTCAAATGACGCACTTTGGGGGGCAAAAAAGCATTTATGGGGATAACTTGAATAGACCGAACTGCAATATCATGCCCTTTGGGTACGCACCAAACGTTAGTATAAGTAGGGCAGGTATCCTTACCTGCCACTCGTCAATCTCGCAACGTAATCGTCATCGGTGGGAATGGAATCCCGCCCTACGAGTACGTATAACAACAGGGATTTTGAGCAATTACAACTATTTCTAGTTAGCGCTTTGAAGGCTGCCGTAAATGAATAAAAAACGTCCATTCGTACTCCATCTAACCTGGGTGGTATTAGCTGTGATCATCATTGCTGCCATTGTATTGGCATCTTTGGTTCTGAAAAATATCGCCAACGAGAATTCACAAATCATACCCATTTACAGTCCAGGATCATATAATTTCGAGGGCCAAGCTGTGCGCCTGGCCTGGTTTTACAAGCCGCCTGTAGATGGCAATCTGGCTTCAGTGGCCGAGAACTTCGACACTATCATTTTGACATCCAACGATGAAAACGAGCGCGATGAGCTTCAACAACGCGGCCTTGACACCCCCATTTTGCAATATCTAAGTTTCGACGCCATCCAAGATCCTGGCTCATGCGATGCCCAGCCCTACCAAAACCAGGTCGCCAACCAGATCGGCGATTTCTGCCGTATCAGCGAACAGCACCCCGATTGGTTTCTGCTAGATATGCACGGCGAACGCATGAGTAACGGGAGCGGAAGCGTGATGATGGACCCCGGCAACCAGGAGTGGCGCGCCTTTTGGCTGGAGCGGGCCATCCAAAGCCAGGAACACCTCGGTTGGGATGGCGTTTTCCTTGACAATGTGGAGGCCAGCCTAAGCAAGCGCGCCCGCCGGGGACAGCTCCCCGCGGCTTACCTCACCAATGCCAGCTACCAAACTGCTGTTTTGAGATTTTTGCAATACATCTACATTAACTACTTTCAACCACAACAACGCCCCCTGATGGCCAATATTATCGCACTGGAAAATGAGGGCATCTGGTTCGATTATCTGCAATTTCTTGATGGCGTCATGGATGAAGGATGGGCAGTCGATTGGGAAGATGGTTACCGCAGCTCTGGCAGTTGGGAAGCAGACCTCGTCCGGGCCGAGGAGACTCAAGGGCTTGGCAAAACGATCCTGCTCGTCTCACAAGGGAATTACAGCGATATCCAACGCCAGGAATTTACCTTTGCCTCATACCTGCTCATCACCTATGGACGGGCCGCATTCCGCTACACCCACGCCGATCATTATAATGAAATTTGGCTTTATCCAGCCTACGACCTCGATCTGGGGGAACCTCTGGGCGGGCGTTATATCGACGGCAATCTGTGGCGCCGCGATTTCACCAACGGAACCGTGACCGTTGATCCCCTGAATCATACTGCGACGATTAGTGGGCCGTGAAACGTGGTGCTACACATTTTCACGTTGTTGCTCAAAATGTTAGTGATGCATTGCATCCCAAAGGATGCGTACCCACCAACAAAACCGAATGGTAAATGGTAAATGGTGAATTATAAATGGTAAATGATTGTGGCGCTGTCCGCACTTCATTTACAATTTTCCATTCACCATTTTCCATTTATAATTTCATTCCCCCTTCATAATTCAAATGACGCCCTTTGGGGGGTAAAAAAGGCATTTATGGGAATAACTTGAATAACCCGAACTGCAATATTATGGTGCTCGATGTAGACGAGGAACACGGCATCGTTATGCTGCCCTGGATAGATGCTCTCGATGGCACACCCGTTCTCGATCTGAAGCCTTACATACCAATCTCAGATCGCATTCATGATTACAAGGTTGCAGCATGACTTGAAGAGTGGCCCGAATGGATGGAAGATGCCGCTGAACATTTTACCAAGCACGAAGTTGATTTTGGGGAGTGAGTCTATAAAGCGGTATTGCGATAAAAACAATCTTGCAAAAGGGAGCCCGCGATGAGCAAATCATCTTCTCTGCACATTTTTGGGCGGACAATTCCGATGTGGGTTGTGGCGTTGGCGTTTGTCATATTGGGGCTGATGGCTTACTCGCCTTATCTGGGTTCTGGCTTCTCCGGTGATGATTTCATCTTCGTCAATATGCTGGAAGGTGCCATTCCTTACGACCCGGTGATGGGTTTCTGGTTCGGCGACATAGACTCCTACCCAGGTTTTACGATGCAGTGGTGGTTCGAACCAGGCGTGGCAGGGTCTTTCCTGCGCCCGTTGGCAAGCTGGACGCTGACCCTGCTGTACCAAACCTTTGGCCGCAACGCGGTTCCCTTTCATATCACACTGGTGATGGTACATGCGCTGGGAGCTTTTACCGCCTGCCTCGTGCTGCGGCGATTATCGGGCCGTGACGCGCCCGCGCTGCTGGCTGCGCTGCTGTTTCTCATCTGCGAAGACCACGCCATGACTGTGGCCTGGATCGCCACCATCACCGACCTGCTATGCGCGCTGTTCCTGAATTTGGCCTTTCTGTGTCACATCACTGCCCGGCAGGAGCGCAAACCCTGGCTGATTGCCCTGAGCCTGGTTTTCTTCCTGGGGGCGATCACTTCCAAAGAGACGGCTGCCATCTACCCCTTGATTATCGCCGCTTACGAGTTCTTCTTCGCCGAGCACTTGAGCAGCGACCGCGAACAAGTCAGTTTGATCGCCCGCGTCAGGCTGTTTTTCCGGCATTGGTGGGCCTGGGCGATTCCCCTGACCGCTGTCGCCGCTTATATGACCTTCTACCTCAACCTCGTCCCGCCAATGCGCAGCCTGATGTACGTGGATCCCTTCAGCCAGCCGGGCCGTTACCTGATTATGATGCTGACCAACCTGCCGGTGATGTTCGTAGCTCTGTTGACGCAATTCCTGCCTTCGATTGTGGTCATGCTCCCCAAGACGCTGCCCTTCGTGGCGGGGCCCGGAGTGATCTTGACCGGCCTGCTGCTTTGGGCGTTGCTTCCCTACCGGCGGGAACGCGCCGTCTGGTTTGCACTGCTCGTCTTCGTGTTGGGCCTGCTCCCGGGCCTGGCGACCGAACCCGGCGAGCGGCTGCTCTACTTCCCCAGCATGTACGGGCTTTTCCTCGTGATCTGGCTCATCGTGCAGATTCCCATCTTGCGGCCGCGATTCGCGCCCGATGCCCCGCCCGGCGTGCGGCGGCTTGGCGCGGCGTGGGGCTGGTACCTGGCGGCTTCTGCGCTGATCCTGCCGGTCATCCTGCTGTTCGTCTCCCCCTCGATGTGGATTCCTGGCCTGCAATGGCCTGAACAGACAATGCTCGACAGCCTGCCGATTATCGACGCCGGCGAGTACGAGCATATCGTCTACCTGAACACCGACTCATCCTACAATTCCTTCTATCTGCCCGATATCTACCGCTACCACCGCGGCGAGTACATCGACCTGCGGCTGCTTTCGAGCTTCAACGGGCACGTGTGGGCCAGGCAGGCATCGGATCATGCCATCGTACTCAAGAGCGAGGATACCGGCTGGTTGAGCAATATGTTCGCCCGGCTCACGCGCCTCACGCCGGAGTTCGCTGTGGGCGACGAGTACACCACGTCGCTGTTCACGGCCACCATTTTAGCTGTAACGCCAGACAGGCAGGATGTGCAAGAAGTGCGCTTCGAGTTTACACTCCCCCTGGACGATCCGTCGATTGTGCTGCTGTTCTACGATGGGGAAAACTATCTCCGCTGGGAGCTATCGACGGAGTGGGAGCTGCTCAACCCGAGGTTGGATCCGTTTGCGTTCTAACCTTATTTCTACCGTACATCTGTGAAAATAGAACGCGGACACTTGCGCCTGCGGTAGGTACAAGTGTCCGCGTTCTATTGAAAGGGGAAGCAAATATCGGGAAGGCGGAGGGGGAGATGAAAAGTTTGAAGTTCATTATGAATCGCAACGATTGGCTTCCGTCATCAAGCAAACCTTAAATTATTGTTTCTGCCTTGACTTAGAACATGTGTGCGTGTATTATTGAGAACAGAACGGGCGTTCTAATTATGGCTCTATTTGAAGGTAAATTATATGAACAGATTATTCTCTGGCTCAACGCATGTAGATATTCAAGGAAAACAGGTATTAATATTCCACAGCCTTAATGCAGAGGTTGCAGAATACGCAGTAATTGGCTTCGAAAACTATCCTGTGCAAATCCTTGACTACCGGGACTTTGGGTTAGCTGCAATCAACTCCCTTTTGGCGACCAACAGATTTCACGATTTCGCTCCAAAGTTCAATCATCCTGCACATACGACCATTGTTAAATCAGAGCAGGGAAAGATACAAATTGAGCTTAGGAATACAGATGAACAGAACCCATCTCACATGCTTAGGATTGCAATTGGTATTAAGGAAGCAACTATCCCCGAATATACTTTTTTGCTAAAAGAACTTCAACCATTTAAGAACAAAGTTGCTTTACTTTCTATATATGAACGTCCTTTTCCAAACGAATTTCCTGCTTACTACCCTTCTTGTGATACGTAATTTTCCACTTCTGTACACTCAATGTCATTGAGCGAAGAAAAAGGGTACGGTGCGACAAAAAGAGAGCATCCATGAGCAACAACCATCGAGTCTATCGCAGCATCCGAAATGCCACCAAGCAATTCTATCCAAATAAACCCGAATGGAATTTGGCTCGCCAATCGAACCCGTTGGCGGAGTTGGCAACAGTGATCGCTCAAAGCAATCGCAGACAATTGCCTGCGATTGCCTGGAAGTTTCCTGTTAGCACCAAGCCGGAGAGCCAGGTGACGAAATATTGCTGCCGTATACAGAACGAGCTGACTGATTTGGAAATCCACTATTTGCCCTTTGTCAGAGAATTTCTGGCTGCGCTGGCCGATATTCGCACGTTGGTCTTGGTGATGGATGATCGTGAAGTGGGGCACAATTGTCCGGCTCTGATGCTCAGCGTGGTTTACAAAGGTCGAACTTTGCCTATTGCGTGGATCGTTGCCAAAGGCAGCCACGGTAATTATCCTGCCGCAAATCATGCCGCCTTAGTCCATAAAGCCCACCAACTTATCCCCGCAGGAGCAGATGTCATTTTCTTAGATGATATGGACTTGGACAGCACTCCCCTGCAAACCACGATCAAGGCGTATGGATGGGCTTATGTCTGCCGCGCGGCAGAGGACGTCATCCTTCAAGAAGATGGGGTAGAGTTCTCGTTCAAAGACCTTATGGTCACTCCCGGAGATTGCCTCAGTCTGCCGCAAGTATTGCTCGCTCAACAAGGTTATAGGCCAGTCCATGCGATTGCCCGGTGGCAAAAAGGCTGCCAAGAACCACTCTATTTGATCACCAATTTAGAATTGGCAGAAGAAGCTTGTTACTGGTATGCCAGGCGGCTCCGAATCGAAACCTTTTTTTCTGATGAAAAAAGCCGTGGATTTCACATTCACAAGAGCCATCTTTCTGACCCAGATCGATTAGCCCACCTAATGATAGCCGCTTGTTTAACCTACATTTGGATCATTTACCTGGGCGTTTAGGAATGAGAATTAAATAACTTACCCATTCAAGCAATCACGGTAGCGCCGGTTGAGTAGCGCAGGCACATGCTTTTCGTGCCGTAGCGTATACCTATGCAGGTATACCGTCCCGGTATCTAGGGACTGCGCACCTGCACTGCATGTGGCGCAAGTGTCGAAACCCAGCGGATTACAGGAAACTAGCCCATTTTCAAGCCCCGTTTGGTTTCTGGACGATCCATCGATTGTGTTGCTGTTCTACGATGGGGAAAACTATCTCCGTTGGGAGCCATCGACGGAGTGGGAACTGCTCAACCCGAGGCTGTATCCATTTGCGGTCTAAACCCCGGTGCATGCAAGGATGAAGTGATATTCATTTCTCAAGCTATGGGCCATTCGGTTATCACTGCATCTATCTCGGCCATCAGGCGGATGGTTTCGCGCAAAGCTTTGACAATACACCCATAATGGCGCACGTCGTCGAAGGTGAGGGCGCGCTGGGCTTTTTTGCGATCTTTGAGCCATTTATCGAGTACCTGGTAGCCGCCGATCTGGAATTCCCACACTTGTGGCTCGATGCCAGCGAAGTACTGCTGGTTGTTGATGTAGACGCGGCCTTGCTCCAAGTGAGTATCGCTGCCGGGAGCGGGTTCACCTGGAGCGTAGTAACGCGGGTAACGGCTGACCGTCAAATCTGAGCCGGAGACTGGGTAGCTGACGCCAGTTTTACGTAGGGACTCGGATTCCATCAGGTGCAGAGCGACCAATTGCCCGCCTTTTTCGGCCAGGGTGCGGAAGAGGGCCACATCACTTGTCAGGGGCAGACGGGGGAAATCAATCTTTAGAAATTCAGCGTAGCGTTCGCGGAAGGTGGGCGAGTGGAAGACGGCGTAGGCGTAGTCGAAGATGTCTTCAGGGCCGAAGTTTTCTTGCAGGTCGCCGCGGCCGTTAGGGGTGAAGGCTAAACTCAGTTTATCTTTCGTATAGGCCAGGAACTTTCGTGAGAGATTAGGACAGCGGGTTTTGTATGGTTCCTGTTCTTCAAACAGACTCAAAATGAACGGCATGCTGCCCCCGCTGCTGAGAGTTTCTATCTTTTTTCTCGTGTTGTTATAGAGATAGAGGGGAAATAGAACAGGAGTTCCTCGATTACTAAAAAACGTTCTGTTATCAGCAATTACATTCGTAGCAATAAAGTGATTATGTGGAGGACCAACTACTTGTCGTATGGTTAATAATGCCATGTTATTGTGCAACATGTGCTGAGATACATCCATTCTTGGGCGGTCGACAAAACCAACAGAATAAAAAATTGATCTAATGTCAAAAGGACGATAGAGATATTGACTGAAATGTTCGTCCCAGCCAGTTTGATTTTGAAAACTATCCCGTGCCTCGGATAACTTCCAATCTCGAGTGTCATTCAGTTCAAAGCGATCTTTAATTATCTCATCAGAAAATTTCTCATCGCGAAATATTTTGATTCTTTCTCGTAATGCGTCTTCGTCAAAATCAATCACAAAATGATCCCTGTGAGTTTTGACACCGCTGGAATGCACAGGGAAAATATCGGTCACGCTCCAGCCGCGCTGGTATTCATCGTACAAGTTAAAATCTTTGGGCACGAAGAAGTAGTGCGGGGCTTGGGGGGTTAGTTCTTCCCAGTCGGTAGTGCTGAGGTCGTGGGTGTTGAGGGCGTTGTATTTATCAGCGCGGCGGCCCCACAGGTCAGCGTAGTAGACATCTGCCAAGACCTCCGAGGTTTCCGAGACCTCGGAGGTCTTACCTTGGGGCAACTTCACCGCCAAAATAATCCCCACGCCCTGACGAATGTCGAATACGTTTTCGTCTTTGCTGCCGTCGGAAGCGGTTTCTCCCATCAGGGCATTGCCGTGCAGGTTGAGCAGGTAAATCTCATCGAAGGTTTTCATCAATTCCTGGCGCATGCCGCGGTGAATCAGCCCGGAGAGATAGGAGTGATTGGTGATCATCCCCACCAGCCCGTAGCCAGTCTGTTCGATGCGCTCGTGAGCAAAACGTAAAAACTTGATGTAATCATCCGAAAGGGGCTGGATATTGCGCTCATCGCGCACGGCCTTTTTGTAACGCTTCATCAACTGCTCGATGTATTCTCCCTTGTTGGCCGAACTGACCGAGTAAGGCGGGTTGCCCAGTACAACCATAATGGGCTTATCTCCCTTGATTTCAGCGGCTGCGTTGGCTTCCTCGGTAATATAACGCGCAAAGGGGGCAACCTCCTCTTGAAAAATAGGTTTGCCCAAAGTGTTGGTCAGGTAAACACCCAACCGCTGTTTTCCAGCAAATTGATAGCCTAATTTTTGAAGCTGAATCCCCAACTTCATATGCGCCACCGCGTAGGGAGCCATGAGCAACTCGAAACCAAAGATGCGCGGCAAAAGCTGGTTTTTAGCGTAATCGTCCCACATCCCGGCCAGCCCCATAACTTCCAGCGACTCGTAAACGCGCTGGATCACGAAATACAAAAAGGTAGCCGTACCCACCGCTGGGTCGAGGATTAGGGTGTCCCGGTCGGCCAGTCCATCGGGTCGGCCAAAGCGTGTTTTAAGCAAATAATCCAGCGAGCGCACGATATACGAAACCACTGGCTCCGGAGTGTAATACACACCGCGTGCCTGACGCATTCGCGGGTCGTAGGCAGCCAAAAAAGTCTCGTAGAAATGCACCACCGGGTCTTCCTGGCGGGTGCTTTTGCCGAAATCACGCAGAACTGCGTCCATATCGGCGTTAGCCAGCAGATGGGCAATATCATCTACCAACCAGGCGATGCTGTCATCCAAGTCTGGCCCGGCAATTTCGTTGAATAGCTTACGCAAGAAAGGATTGGTTTTGGGGAGATTCCAGGCCGCTTCGCGACGGGTGAATTCCTGAGGAGCGGGTACTCGCACCCGCGCGGCGAACAACCCATAGGTGATGGTTTGGGCGTACATATCGGCGAACTGGGCCACATCTAGGTCAGGTATCAGCGTTTCACGGAAGACGTTCATTTGAGCGTGAAGCGCACCCGATGCGCTCTCCTGCTCGAAGGCTTCGGAGAGCAGTTCGCGTAACATACGCGCCAGACCAGCCATCCGCCGCGCCAGTTCCTGCGGGTCGCCAATGACCGGGGTCTGTTGGGTCAAAAACCGGTTGAGTAGGTTGGCGGTTTGCTGTATGCCCCCTGGTTCGGTACGAATTTGATGGTCTCTGGTCAACCTGCCCAGCTGGACTGTCTCCCGCAGATCGCCGTTTACATACCAATGGAATTCCAAGTAATCAGTCAGTATGAGATTGTTGAGCGAAGTCCGATAACGGGTTATTTGCTCATCATTTTCCAGCGCGTGCAGATTCGCCCCAATATCTTTGGCCTCCACGTAACCAATCGGTGTTTGCCCGCGCAATATGCAATAATCAGGCGCGCCACAAGCCACACGTTTGGGTTCGTTTATAGCCTGGATATCATCGGCGAAGCTTTCCAGCAAAACCGACAAAGCTGGGCGGTGGGTGTGCTCAGTAGCATCGCCGGTATCGAGTTTCTGGCGCAATGATTTTAGATATTCCTTGAGCATAGTATTATCAGTCATTCGAATCTTTCTTTGTTGCTGCCTAAAACCGCATTACGGTAAAAGTGGCGCAATCAATTCTGGCCTGACCGCCGACCACCAACCGCAGGCCATACTTTCGGCTGCCTGGTTTTGGCCGTCTGCCTTCTCTTAACTCCCCCTCTCCCCAGGTTGGGAGAGGGGGAGAGGGGGACAGGGGGTGAGGGTTGCCCTCATTAAATATAAAACTTATCCCGATCCACCTCATCCCTCAGCACCCGCAGCTCCTCATCACTAGGCGGCGGATTCTGCGTCACTTCATCGGCAACCAATAATTCGAAACCAGTATTTTCGATTACCTCGTCCACCGTGATGCCCGGCTGAGTGGACAGCAGCATCATGCGCTTCGATTCGGGATGATAGCCCATCACCGCCAGGGTAGTGACTACGCGGTACGGCCCGGTTCCTGGCGGCAGACCGGCGGCTTCGCGCGCTCCGGGGCCGGTCAGGTAGCCGGGCGTTGTGATGAAATCAACTTTTTCGATGAAGCGGCGTTTGTCGTGGGGCATGATTGCAATCGTCCGCCAGCAGTGCGAGCCGACATCGTTGCCGCCGCCGCTGCCGGGCAGGCGCACCTTGGGTTTAAAGTAATCGCCGATCACGGTCGAGTTCAGGTTGCCGTAGGAGTCGATCTGCGCGCCGCCCAGGAATCCGTAATCGACAAAGCCGCGCTGGACCGTCTCCACGACATCGAGGATGCCGGAGGCCGCCAGCGCTCTGTGGAAGGTTCGCCGCTCCCCCACGGCCAGGGGCAAATCATCCAAAATGGCGCCCGTGCCCCCAAACTCGAAGATGCTCACCAAATTGGGGGCATGCATCTTTTGGGCCAGCGCACCCGCCAACATGGGAATACCTGTGCCAATAAAAGCAGTGGTATTGTCGCTCATCAACCGCGAGGCAGTACAAATCAATAATTCGTTGGGATTGTAAGTTAATTCGGACATATCATTCCTCTCAAAAAAGTGAGACGTGACGCAGTCCCCGAAGCTTAGCGGAGTGGGAAACGTGATGGGTGAGTTCACTCTCCACGTTTCACGTTTTACGCATCACGTTTCACGCTTCACGCCTCAGGCACCATATCTCTAAGTTCTTGTAGCCGTTCCTTGCCGATCAAATCCAGATATTCCTGGTGGTCAGCGACCTTGTGGATATACTTGTCAAGATAGGCTTGCGTATCCTCCACGGTTTTAGAGGCCTCCACCCAGGCTTTGATTTGGGCCTCGTCCCGCTCGTAGATATAACACATCTCGCCGGGGTGCGACCCGAAGGGGGCATGTATTACCGCGTCCACCAGGTAATAGGGAATCACGGTGCGATCGGGCTGCGAGCGGATAAAATCGGTGTCCACGATTTCCTCGGCGCTGATGATCAGCCGCTTGGAAGCCCGCGACATCTCGAATGCGAATCCGCTGATGCCGTCGATTTGGGCGTTGCCGTATTTATCGGCCCGGTGGACGTGGATCAATCCCACGTCGAGGATCAAGGCCGGCAGCAGTGCAATCGGGTCGCCAGTGAAAGGACACTCGACTACCTTGGCGGCGCTGTATTTGAGGGTGTCGGTGCCCAGCATGGAGCGGACGGGGATGAAGGGCACGCCCATTGCGGCGGCCTTGAATCGCCAGGCAATCCCGGCGTTGCTCCAATCGACGCATTTGACGCGCCCGCTTTCCACCTCCCGCCGCAGGCAGTTGGAGATGCCGTAAACCTCCAATCCAATATAGGTGTGGTCGAGTGCCTTGACCAGCCCGGCCCCCAGCAGGATGTCCAACTCGTAGACTCCCTGCCCGGCCACGCGCAGGTCTTTTTTCCCCTGGCGGACGATCTCGTTGACCAGCGATTGCGGGCAGCGCACCGTGCCGTACAGTTCCGTGCCGATATAATCGCCATCGTGGACGAAGCGGCTGACGGCCTCGGCTTCGGTCATCATTTTGTCCACCAACCCCCTGGGCTTGTTGCGATTATGCTCGCGGAAGGCATTGACATCGGGCGGTTGAAGCATTTCGCCGATGCCGGATTGGAGTACTTTCATGATCACGTCTCCTTGTTGGTAATTGGTAAATTGGTGATTGGTAGATTGGTAAATTGGTAATTGGTAAACTGGTGCTTGGTGGATTGGTATGCTCAGTATACTCCGCACGGTCAGTGTAAAGTCAATGTCATTAATTTTATCCATCGGCGGATTATAGCGCAGTATCCCCTTGCGGGATGAAACCGCCTGGAACATGTCAGAAAACCTTATTTTGCTCCTGTCGGATCCGTCCCTCAAGGGGATGCTGCGCGATGATCCGACAGACACCAACCCCTAACTTAATAACCTTGAGCATAAAGTGATCTCCAACTCACCAATCCGCTCGAACTCCACGGGGATACGATACCGGCCCTGACCGGCAGATTGGCAAGCAACCGGTTTCTGGTTTAATACGACCTTGTCAGGGGGGCGCGGTAGAGCGACCTCTATCTCGCCCCGCGCTTTTCCCGGCCTCTCGAGGCGAACCCGGAGATTTGAGGGTGATTCTACCCATTGAGTGACTTCCAGCCCCTGAGAGATATGCAGGTCGCTCCCCAGGTACACCGCCCCCATCCGCCGCAGGGAAAGCAGCCGCACCCCGTGGGCCGGGATTCCCCTCAGGGTCAGCACCCCTCCCCCAATCCGGGCAGTGGTTCCGTCCCAAAAGGAACGGGCAAAGTAATCCCCGTCGGGGTCGAGGTCGAATTTCTCCAAAGGCAGCCTCGCACCCGCAGGTTTATCATCCCAATTGAAAATTGCCAGCAAATGCCACACCCCGGTGACGTTTTCCAAATCCAATCGCAGCAGGCGCGGGGTGGCGGAGTCGAACCAATCGAGGACACGGGGTGACTCGCCAATCAGCGGTAGCAACTGCCCGGCGATGCGCAGACGATCCGGGGGCAGCTTGGGCAGGTCGTCGGAGAGCAGCACAGGGCCGCCGGTGAGGGCAATGGCCGTGGCAAGAGATCGAACTTCGTCCAGGGTGAGGTCTGAATCGGGGCGCAGCAACAGGCAGTCGGGGTCGTTGATCCACCAGCGGCGGTGGAATGGGGCGCGTGTGAGTATATTTTGGATGGCGTTGCGCACTGCGGGCATAGCCGGTTCATCTCGGAAACTGCCTTTGTGACCATGAAAGGCGGGCATCCAGTCGGGGGCCACATCGGCGCCGATACGCATGACGTCCACCAATCCGATGGCCGACCCCATCGGGCAGCCGCAGCCCAGCAGGGTGGTATCCGGCCCCGCGGCCTCCCGCAGTGCTTCCAGGCCGGTGCGCAAAACCTGGGCGCGGGTCTTGGTGCGGTCACGGTAGCGGCCGGGGAGCGCGGCGGCGTAGAGAAAATCGAGCTTGAGGTAGGAGTAGCCCCACTCGTGGGCTGCGGTGCGCACGACTTCGCGGGCATAATCGAGGGCCGGGGGGTGGGTCAGGTCGAGGGCGCGGTCGAATGCATTCCACACAAAACCGGCGTTGACTGGCAGCCGCCAGCGGTTGCGCAACAGCCAATCGGGATGCTGGCGGGCCAGTTTCGATTTTGGGTGTACGATGAAAGGCGCCAGCCACAGGCCGGGCGTGAATCCCGCCGCTCGGATTTCGCCGGCCAGAGGAGCTACCCCATCGGGGAAGCCGGGGGCGAAATCGAACCAATCGCCGATTTGAGCCTCGAAGCCATCGTCGATTTGGAAAAGCTGGAGGGGGATGGCCGGCCGCATCTCCGCAGCAGCCTGTAGGTTAGCGCGCATTTTGTCGGCGGTGATGTCTTGGAAGAAGTGATACCAGGAGCACCACCCTGCTGAAGACTGAAGATTGAAGATTGAAGACTGAAGACCGAAGACTGAAGACTGAAGACTGAAGACTGAAGACTGGAGCCTATGTTCACGCGCTACAGCATTTAAATATGGGCCGAGGGGATCGGGGGCGTCGATGTTCACAAACTGGACAACGGCCCAGTCGGTACTCATTTGCGCGCCGGGGTCGAGGCGGGCATGATCGCCGTTGGCCCACAAACTCAGGGCCGGGTACACAGAGTCGCAGCGGGATTCGAGGGAGCCGAAGTGCTGCTTTTGGGAGAGGAAGCCCGCTAAGATACCGGTGCGGTGTTGGCGGTCTCCCAGCACGCCGAACATATCGCTGGCGAAGTGGCCGGCTTTTTTAGGGCGCGGCGTCCCGGCGTTGTACCACATCGGCGCGGCGATGAATCCCAGGCGTGTATTCCGGTAACTATCACCGGGGCCGAAAGCTCCCGTGTGAGACCAGGATTGCCAGCCGTTGGAGAAGAAAGCTATTTCCCCCAAGTCGGGGTGGGGGCGAATAGCCCCGTATCCGCTGGGAGGTGTATTTTTACGCAGGGAGACATATCCCGGTTCGGGCAGCAAAGTCTTCTTCGGGAAGAAGCCGGCTCGCAGAAGCACCAGGCGGTCGATTTCTACGGCGTGTTCCCCCTGATTTTCGATGCTCAGTTTCCACAGGAAAAGGGGGTGGTCTTCGGGTAAAGAAAATGTGAATGTATACCGCAATCCGTTTTTATCAGGGCCGATGGTGACGTGAAGCTGTGTCAGTGTTCCGTGGAGTGAGGGCATATTTTCGGGGCCGCGTATTTGGGGATTATGCCATTGCTCCAAAGCCTGAAAGCGCTGCCGCCCGCGGCGATAGTGGACGCGCATCCACACATCTTCGAGAAAAGGGGACTCGCGGTTTGTCCCGTGCAAGCTCCAAGTAGCTTTGTCAGGGTTGATAATGAATTGGAGGTGGGGGGAAGTAAGTATAAAGGTCATGGGTTGGGGATGATCGCCGACGGACGACGGGTGACGGGCGACCGACGACAAAGGTGCGACGCACTTACAATCAGTGCTCAAAAGTTGCGATTTGGCTTGATTTGACGCTGGTTGAGTGCATTGAAATGGTATAAAGTGCGTCGCACCTTCTGCCGATTGATATTGGCGGTCAGCGGTCAGCGGTCGGCAGTCGCTATCAGCGGAGAACTTCACCCGTTTGTGCCAGCACCTCGAGTACTTTGTCGGCGATGGCGACGGTGGTGGAGCCGAGACCGCAGGCAGGGGTGATCAGGCTGCGAGACTCGAATTCAACGGGGTTGATGGACACTCCTCGGGCGGCAGCCTTATCGCAAATCAACGCCAACCCCGCGCGCAGTTGGTCGGCCAATCCCTGAGGGGTGACGGAGTGGATGTCTTCGTTGTTGGGCACGATGCCCCAGGCAACGATGCCGCCGCGGTCGAGGAATTTTCGCAGTTCCTCGGGATAGAGGGCCAGGTTGTCCAGGTATCCGTAGGCATCCAGGTTGAGAATGTCCAACTGAGTAGCCAGCAGCACCGACCAATCGGTGTTGGCGCAGCAGTGTACACCGGTCAGAGCGTCCTCGGCGTGGATGGCTTCGAAGACTTCGTCCATCATGGCGATAGCTTGCTCGCGGCTCAGGCTGATAAAGGCCGAACCGAAGGATGCCATGTAGGGTTCGTCAACGAACATGATGATATTGGGGCGCACACTGCGGAGCTGCTGGATTTGCCAGCGAGCGTTCAGGGCCATATTTTTGACGATGGTGTCGGCCAGAAGTTCGTTGTAGAGCACGGAGCGCAGGTCTTGATCGACGACAGTGAGGCCAAAGCTGATGGGGCCGGTGACCTGTCCTTTGACCCATTCGCCGGGGGTGGCACGCAACGTGTCCAGCATGGCGTAGAATCCGGCGGCGTACTCCGGGGTGAGACCAAAAGCATCGAAGTCTTCGTCCAGGTATTTCATGTAGAAAGTTTCTAATTCGGGGGTGAAGTCGCCGGTGGTATCGAAGGTGATCTTCTGGTTGACTTCATCCAGCACGGTGCGGGGCAGCGCGGCGCTATACTGCGTGTACATATTCTCGCGGAAACCGAGGCGCACCATCTGCGGCCAGGTAGGGATGTCGATGGCAGCGGCGATGCGCTGGCAGACTTCGACGGCGTCGGTATGCGGAAAGCTGCCGATGAGGGTTGTCAGGAAATTGGGTCGGAAGGTCATAAAACTGCTCTCTCGTGGTATAATATTTCGGCGGGTGGCCAGTGGCGCAGCTATCCTTGACCGGACGCTCTCTCCCTGGCAGCAAGGCCCAACGCCGGCACAAAAGGGCCTCCCCGCTGGAATTATTGGCCCGTGATCGGTATCAGCAGATCACGGGCTGTTATTATTCTATCAGCCCTGGCTATGCCTCTATATATTGCCAGGGCTTTTTTATATGCCGGCGATTTCTTTCCAACATATCCAAACGTGATATTTTCGGCGTCGTAATCAGGGTTGTCTCGCCATAGCAATGCCAACAGCATGTTTTTGATGCTTTTCTCATGTCCAGTGTATTCTTTATCTATGACAACCCGTTCCCCTGGGGGTAATTCCCTGACCAGGTAATATAACGCCACAGCAAAGAGGCGCAGATGAACTCGTACACGCCGGCGTCCCCTGGGATGCGGGCGTAAAGCACGAATTGCCTCTCTCTTTTCCCTGGCAGGGATGCGGATCGTGTATTCTCTGCTGTTGCTCAAAGCCAGGGCGGTGTCGCCTGTGCTCTCGATCTTGTTACTTTGGTCTATTTGATAGGACAAACGGTCTGCCTCCCATCCTGTGCGCATCCGACCTTTCTAGCAATGCAGCCTTCGCGCGGCCACAAACGACAACCCCCTCTCCGTCAACGCCCAGGCGGTCTTGTTGAGGGCATCGAATTTATCGAGGAAGTTTAGCTGTAAGGCGTCCCAATGGCCGGTTTCGATGATCTCATCTTTGGCCCGGAAATAGTCGAGGATGTCGGAGGGATGCTCGCGGGTCTGGTCGATCTCGGGGTCGCCGCCTTCGTGCTTGGCAGAGATATTGGCAACATGGCCGGCGATTTCGAGCAATTCGTCGCGGCGGTTGTAGGGCTGGATGACGATGCTCTTGTACGTTTCGACAATATGGTGTTCGAAGCGCACAACATCTTCAAAGCCCCAGTCTTTGCGGAATTGGGCGGTGATCTCCATGGTTTCGTTGTTGATCGAGTTGGCCCAGTTGAAGCCAATCAGCGGGGAGGTGCCGTCATCGCGGGCAAAGAGCTTGGCCCCAAGCAGAGTCCACAAAGCAGCGTAGGGATTGTCGTTACCCATATAGACCGAAATCTTGAATTCGATGTCCACACCAATGCGGTGAAGCATATAACTCAGCAGCACGGTGCCGGGGTTGATATTGAGCACCTGATTGACGCCGTATTCGGTGTAATAATACAGGAATTCGTCGAGCCATTGAATGGCATGCCCATTGGGTTGACCCACACCGCCGAAGTAGCCAGTGATAGTTTCCGGGCCGCCGAGGTGGATATTGGAACCATCGGTGCCCTTGGTATCGAGGGTTTCCACGTAACTGGCTCCAACGATCTGCATGGCGGCAGCAAAAGCTGCCAGGTCGCCGTCGGCCTCCTGCTCTTTCATATTGCGGACGCGAATGAAGCGGCCTGGCATGAGCAAGCCTTCTGCAATGGCACGTTTGGCAATTTCGATAAGATAAGGGAAGAATTGGCAGGCGCTGATCTCCAATGTGACTGCAAAATCGTCGGCAAAGGTCATCGTATCGGCTTTATCGCCGAGGACTTTGCGGCGATACTCGTCCACGCTGATGAAGGCTCCCTTGTCGCGCTGCTCGGCCAGCCAGTCAAGGTCAGCGAGGTATTCGGGCTTGATGGCCTTCACACAGGCGAGCAGGGCAGACATTTCACGAGCTGCTTTGGCTTTAGCGTTGATCTCCTCGGGAGTGCCGTATTTGGCGACCACATCGAGAAAATCATTGATCACACGCGTATCGGGGTTTAGCAAGACGGCGTTGATGTCGTCGAGGCGGGAGGGGGGAATTTGTAGTAGTTTACGTAGGTCTGTCATGGGTGGTCTCCTTTAGGTCAAGTGGCTAGGGACTAGGGGCTAGGGATCAGGTACTAGCCCTTATCCCTGGTTTCCTATTTTCCTAGTCCCTAGTTCCTAGTTCCTAGTTTCCTAATCACTAGTCAATCAAGTCCAACAAATCTTCGTACTCTTCATCCTTCATAGTGAACCAATTCTCGCGCTGCGGGAAAGTTTTGTCTTTCACTTCTGAAACGTATTCCTGCAACCCGTTTAGGATGACTTCCCCCGCGTTGCCAAAAACTTTGGCCATGCGGGGCTGGAATTTGGGATACAGGCCGAACATGTCATGGTAAATCAACAGTTGACCGTGGGCGTTCGGGCCGGACCCCAAACTCAGGATGATGCAGTCTTCGGCGCGTTCGGTGATCAATTTACACACCCGGTCAGGGACCATTTCCAACAAAATGGCAAAAACTCCGGCTTCCTCGATTGCCTTAGCGTCATCCATGATCTTCTTGGCCTGTGTTGCGCCCTTTCCCTGCACCCGGAATCCGCCGAGAGCCGCGACGCTCTGAGGGGTCAATCCCAGGTGGCCCACCACCGGGATCCCGGCGCTGACGACGCCCTTTATCCGATCGGTGATCTCGGCCCCACCCTCCAGTTTGATGGCGTCGCAGGATGCCTCGGCCATGAAGCGTCCCGCGCTGCGGATAGCAGTCTCCACGCTGGGCTGGTAGCTCATATAAGGCATATCACCTACCAGAAAGGCCGCGGGAGCGCCGCGGCGCACGGCCTGCGTATGACGGATCATATCGTTCATCGTCACCGGCAAAGTGCTGTCATAGCCCAACATGGTCATTCCCAGGCTGTCACCAACCAGGATCATATCGATCCCAGCCTGCTCCTGGAAATAAGCTGTCGGGTAATCGTAGCAGGTGAGCCAGGTGATGGGTGTACCTTTGTCGATTTTGTCGAACAAGGTGCGGATGGTTACTTTCTTTCGTTCGGTCATTCTAAACCTCCAATTTGGATTGATTTGGATGTCAGGGGTTAGGGACTAGGGACTAGGGGTTAGAGATTCCCGATTTCCTAGTTCCTGATTCCTAGTTCCTGGTTCCTAGTTCCTGGTTCCTAGTTCCTGGTTCCTAGTTCCTAGTTCCTGATTCCTGGTTTCCTGATTCCTGGTTTCCTGATTCCTAGTTCCTGATTCCTAGTTCCTGATTCCTAGTTCCCTGCATTGGGGTAAGGAACCCTAAAAGTAAGAATGAAGTTAAAGAAGAAGGGGATTATTGAATGCTAACCTACAGAAATTATAGCACACTAGTTCAGGTAGAATACGATGTTTTTATTCTCTTGGATACTCATCTCCGCCACGTCCCCATCTTGCAAAAAACGCTCGCGGTTGACTATCTGTCCTTGAAAGGTGGCGTTGGTTCCCCAGATACAGGGAGTATAATTGTTCCATGCCCCACAAAATCAATCTTACGAAACAAGAATTACGCCAGGGATGCAAGTCTACACGCGCCTCCCTCACCGCTGAAATCCGCCGCCATGCCAGTGAAGCCATTTGTCAGCATATTCAAGACTGGGAGATATTTCGAAATACCAGCGTTATCCTAACCTACATGCCCATGCGCAGCGAAGTAGACTTGACCCCGCTGCTGGCCCGCCACCCCAACAAAAGATGGGCTATTCCGCGGATTGTCCCAGGGAATCAGATGATCTTTTGTGGTTACGATCCATCGCGGCTGATTCGCCATGCCTATGGAATTCTCGAACCAGCACCGGATTGCCCGATCATCTCCCCAGCAGAGATACAATTGGTACTGGCCCCTGGTTTGGCTTTCGATTGTTATGGCTGGCGGCTGGGATATGGACGCGGGTTTTATGATCGGTTTCTGTCCAGGCATACGAGTATAGCCGCGGGGATCACTTACCAGGCTCTATTGCTCGAGAGCGTTCCTCACGCGGACTACGACATCCCCATGCAGTTTGTCATCACCGAAGCAGGAATCAGGGATATACGCTAAGAGCTAATATCGGTGGACGGTGAACGGCGTACGGAAGACGGAAGATCGCAGACGGCAGACGGCGGACGGCGGACGGGAGACCGGAGTTGCGTCCCCGCAGGGGAGCGGCGATCGGTAGTCAGTGGCCTGTCCTCCCGGAAGGACAGGCCACCCTAGAACGGTGGTACCTGGGGCCTGGACGGTGTGAGCGAAGTCGAAGGGTCTGCCGTCATTTCAGGGGCCGCATTGGTGCTTCTAGAGTAAAACAGCAAAAAACCGGTGACCGTTATCCCCCATTCGAACGCTTGAGGATGCGCAGCACCAGAAAAGTGATCCACGGGGAGGGAGATTTCTTGTCGGCGAATTCCCAACCCTTCCAGGTCATGTACATCGAGCCGGCGGTGTAGCGGCCGTTCGCGTCCGCTTGGGTAGTGATGGTCTCCACCATGGCGCGGAAACGGGTGTCGGCGTGGACGAAGGGGAAACGGTTGAGTACATCCACCACATGCAGGACATCGTACCAAACGAAGGGATACTTGAGCCTGCGGAAAGTCGTCCCGATGCCGAACATGTAGATTTTGCGCTCGACCTGGTGTTCCCACTGCCACAGCAACATCTCGGCGGCGGCGTGCGCGGCGGGGCTGTCGAGCAGCTCTGGTACTTGGGCCAAGGCTTTCAGCGCATAAACGTTGACGATGGGACAAGGATCAGCTTTGCGGCCCGGCCCCCGGAATTTGCCGAGTGACGGCGCGACGATGCAGCGGTAGCCGTTTTCGTCTGCAAGGCTAAGCAGGTGATCCACCGCTCTCTGCACACGTCCATCGTCGCCCAGCCCGAAGGCCAGCAATGCGTAAAGCAGCGTCGGCGCGTCGCACAGCATCCACACCCACGCGTCTTCGCCTGTTCCACCGTAGCGAGGGTTGATGTTCATCAGGCTCTGAAAAGCTCCCTCTTGAGATTGGTGAGCCATGACTGCCTCGATACCGGCAGCAACGCCTGGATCATCTGCACGCACGCCGAAGTCAGCCAGCGTGCTGAACTTGTAAATAGGGTGCTTGGCGTCGTTGTGCCGCTGGAGGGGATAACCGGGCCAGGCAGCCGCCTCGGTGATCATTTCCCGCACCTGAGGGTGGGCCAGCATCTCGGCGCGGGCGGCCTGTACCCCGGGGTCATCCTCGGGCCGGTCGAGCAGGTCTACCAGACTGCGGTAGCGAGTCCAGGGATCGCCTGTTTCCAGCAGCCATTCGATTGGGTTGTTCATAAGCTGTTCTCCTAATGGGACGCGTTTCGAATGAGTTGAAAGACCTTCCAGGTTTTCACGGGGTGCTTGAAAGAACAGTCTCAAGGCTTCTGGTAAGCGCTTACCGCTCGAAAAGGCTGGTAGAAACTTGGAAGGTCTGGTACTCCAACAAGGTTTCTATCATTCTGACTCACCGAAGGCCTGATCCCGGACTGCATCATCTACCAAATAGCGGATATCGGCATAGACCACGCCGCGCCGTACACGTTCCTCCTGCTCGCTCAACCACTGCTCCAGCCCCACCGTTTGCAAGCGACGGTTGTCGGCGATAAGCGTGGGATATATAGCGCCCAGGGCCTCGATGCGGGAGCAGGGAAAATCAGGACACCGGCTGCACAGTTCTAACCCCCGCTGCCGGGCGCATTGGCGAATCTGGCAGAAAGGTGGGCCGCCACCAGCGCGACAGCCAGGACAGCCGCCACCGGCCAGACCCTCCAGGAATCGCCAGAATTCGGTAAAGCCAGGGATGTCGGCGCCCCACTCGGGCCAGCCTCCTACGCTCATCGCTTCTTGCAACGCCGCGGCCCGTTTAGGGATGCGCGCTCGGGATGCACACAGCCCGCAGTACAGGCCACAATAGGTCACGAACTCGAGTTGTTCAGTCATAATTGATTCACTCCTTCTTCTGCGGGGCCATCATACAGCGACCGCTCTCCGCCTGTTTGCAGTGTCCACACACCAGCCTGGGGCGGGTTACAAGACCGGCAACCGTCAGGCCGATCAGCGCCAGGAAGAGGAGCAGCCGGTAGAGTGAAAACCCCATTATCAACGCGGCGATGCCGCCCAGAATAGGCAGCGGAAAAGTGATCAGCATGAGTATGCCCGCCACTTTGTGGGATGTGGCTTTGTGAAATTCAGCCTCTGCCCCCTTCTTGAATACAAGAGCGGACAGTTTGCCATAACCCGTACCGCAGTTCTTGCCGTAGTAGCAGCAGCGGGTACAGGCAAAGGCCAGCACCGCAGCCATCTCCAAGAGATAGAGGCCCAGATACCCCACCCAGGCCCAGGTACCCACTTGGGCCAGTACCATCAGGCCGACAGCAAACCCTACCAGACCAAACAGCGAATTGAAAGCGACGAGCGAGCGTGGGTAGTTCTCGTAGTATTGCATTGCAAATAGCCTCCTTGTTCAAGTGGGGAACAACCGGTGTGTCTTCCACAAGAACGAACACACAGGGTCTCTCCTTTGTTGCATGGTCTATCCCGCGTCCAAGAGATCAATGAGCCTCTTTTTCTCCTTCTTGCCCAAATAATGATAGGATACCAGTTCTCCGTTGTAGACGATGCTAAAAACGCCGTAGGGCGACGGCGCAGAATCTTGCACTTCCCAGCCGCTTGTCAGTTCGATCACCCGGGTCTCTATTCCCCTTTCACTCGCGATCTCCAGGACTTCCTTCACAGTGTCCTCGATGTAGGGGCATTGATCGGCGCGAAAAACAGTCAGCCCTGAACCACAGTGGTTGAGCCGCTCATCCCAATTCCTGGGAAAGCTGGGGAGTGGGGACTCGTCAAACCTTTTCACCAGCAACTCGAACGGTGGAGCCTCGTCTACTGACTCGAATCCGTTCTTTAGGAGTATTTTTTTATAGGCCAACCAGACGCGGTTGCTGGTCACCATAGCGACGCCGTGCTGGCCCAGGCTCCGCGCGTCTTCCACGCACTCGGCTAACAGACGTGAGCCGTATCCTTTGCCCTTGCCTCTGCCTACTATCCACAGGCAGTGAATGACCATATAGCCTCGAGCGTTGACAGACCTCCAGGCAAACTCACCCGGGATGTACTCGACGAACCCCATGGACCTGTCACCCTCGTAGAGAATCTTGATCCTCATCCCCTCCGAAAAGCGCTGCTCCAGCCAGTTTAGTTTCCTTTGGTACCCCACCGACTTGGGCTTACTCTTGTAGCAAAAGAAACCTTGTTCAGCGACATTTGTGGCGTCAACAGTGATAATCTCAAATCTGTTTTCCATCTTGTGATCCTCATTGTGCATCTTCTTAAAAAATGGGAGGAAATAGGGGCTGCACAATGCGCCGCGGGCGCATTGTGGAGCCCCCCATCCCTATTTTTTGAGATGACAACTCCTTGTATTAAAAACCTTCCAATTCTTGCCGAACAGATCTTTTCAGCCCTTTGACCACCAGGGCATAAGAATCATCAATCATTCTCAGTAAATTTTCGTTGGGGACGCTGCCGTCCAGGGTGATCGTGTTCCAGTGCTTTTTGCTCATATAGTAGCCTGGCTGCACGGCTTTGTATTGGGAGCGGAGTGCCAGGGCATCGTCGGGATCGCATTTGAGTGTTATGCGCAAAGGCGTTTCTTGCCAGGCGACGAGGGCAAACATTTTGCCCCCGACCTTAAAAACTAGCGATTCTGGCCCAAAAGGGGTTTCTTCGGTGGCGCTGTTTTTGTCGAGCAGGAAAGCGCGCAGGGCTTCGAGTTCCATGATTTTTCTTCACTCAGACTTTCGCCTTTTCGGCTCTTCTCACGCCGCCAATCCAGCGTGAATAGCATCCAGCGTGAGGCGTGCATCTGCCGCGAAGCCGAAAAATCCCTCCAGCTTTTCACAGATGTACTCGTCACAGTGGGCACAGTTGACAACGCCCCGCTCCATGGCGCAGGCGCGGATTTCACAATCGAAGCAGTGGGCGCACTTATGTCCATCGGTCCCTAAACAGCCATCACAGATGACAGATTCTACGGTGATGTCGGGCGCGTTGAACTCCTGGCGCCATTGCGCGGCCACTTGCTCCAGCGCGGTGCGGTCGTCAGCCTGGGTAGCGATATAAGCCGGGCAGTCGCTGCATACTAATCCACAATAAGCAATGATTTTGTCCATCAGTTTTTCTCCTTTTGAATTTTCCTTGTTGGTATTGAATGGCAGGGTGTTGGCGCCATTGTAGCACACTTGTTCCACTAACTCAATCCCTGCTATGAAGGAAAATGCCATACAATTCTCTGACTGATGAATTCGAACCCCCCATTCTGAGCCACTCTCCATAAAAACATGCCAACTTTCAAACACACCATGCTATAATCAGGTGCGACGCACTCAGGCTTTGGAGCGATTTCCAACTCAGAAAGTGCGTTGCACCTTGAACTGCGTAAGTCCTAAATCTTGTTTAATGGAGGAAGACAAAATGATCAACAGTGGCCCCAACTTTACGCTTAGCGATGAACATATAATGATTCGTCAGACAGCCCGAGACTTCGCCCAAAAAGAGATCGCCCCTATCGCCGCGGAATTCGACGAGACGGGCGATTTTCCGTCTGAGACCATCAAAAAGATGGGCGAGATGGGCTTTATGGGCATCGAGGTACCCGAGGAGTACGGCGGGGCCGAGATGGACACTCTGGCTTATGTTCTGGCCCTGGAAGAAATCTCCAAAGTGGATGCCTCCCATGGTGTGATTATGTCGGTGAATAATTCGCTATATAATTATGGCATTCTCCGATTCGGCACCGAAGAGCAGAAGCAGAAATTCCTCGTTCCGGTGGCAACAGGGGAGGCGATTGGGGCTTACTCGCTGACCGAACCGATGTCTGGTTCTGACGCCAGCACAATGCGCAGCCGCGCTGTCCGTGACGGAGATCACTACATCATCAACGGACGCAAAACCTGGGTGACCAGCGGCCCTGTGGCAAGTTACCTGGTCGTGTTCACAATCACCGATCCCGAGGCGGGGCACCGTGGCATCACCGCTTTTCTGATCGATGCCAGCCAACCGGGTTTCATCCGCGACAAAAAGGAACCCAAGCTAGGGATTCGCGCCTCAGCCACCAGCGAGATCCTTTTCGAAGATTACCGCTGCCCGGTGGAGAACCGCCTCGGCGAGGAGGGCCAGGGCTTCAAAATTGCCATGACCGTGCTGGACGCTGGCCGCATCGGAATTGCATCCCAGGCCTTGGGTATTGCCGAAGCAGCTTATGAAGCCAGTATCGAATATGCGCGCGAGCGCGAGTCCTTCGGCAAGAAGATCGGTCAATTCCAGGGGATTTCCTTCAAACTGGCCGACATGAAAACCCGCATCGAGGCCTCCCGCCTGCTGATCTATCAGGCCGCGCTGGGCAAGGAAAACGCCAAGAAAACTGGTAAGCGATTCACGTTGGAAGCGGCCATGGCAAAGCTGTTTGCATCCGAGACAGCCATGTTTTGCGCCCACGCTGCGGTGCAAATCCATGGCGGTATGGGCTACTCCAAAGAACTGCCTATTGAGCGATATTTCCGTGACGCCAAGATCACCGAGATTTACGAGGGCACCAGCGAAATTCAGCGCATGGTGATCGCCCGGATGGAAACGGGATTGCGGTAATAACGCTGGAGCGTGGAGCGGAGAGCGTTAAGCAGCTTCGCTTCCCCATCCCCCGATGCCTGATCCCCAATCTCCAATCTCCAATAACCAATCTCCCAAACGCCCCCTCAGCGTAACGCTGCTTGCTGCGGTAGCGTTGATCTTCACGGTTCTCAATTGGATGCGGCTTATCATGGCAATCCGGTTATGGGGGTTTTTGAGTACCCTGCCCATGGACGTACCGGTCACTTACCTGGCGATCTCAGGCGCGTTTTGGGCCGGGGTGGGATTGGCTGTGATTGTAGGACTGTGGTTTGGTCGCAATTGGTCTGCGCACCTTACCTGTGTCGCCTTCGTGATATACGCTGCCTATTACTGGCTCGACCGTTTGCTGGTGGCCGAATCTATGGCAATTGCCGCCCGCTGGCCCTTCACCGCTGGCCTGACCATCATCCTGCTGGCGTTTGCCTTTTGGACGTTATCGCGTTCGAAGGCCAGGCTTTTTTTCGCCAACCGCAAAACTGACAGATTTTGACGCATTTCCCCGTTATAATATTGGGGTCTTTCGGATTTTTCGGGGGAAGTCTAAACTCTTTGAAGGGGAAAATTCTTTACAGATGAGA
>JBDRGC010000128.1:0-5901 GCA_043818215.1 Chloroflexota bacterium
CATTTTTAACCCTTTTCATCTCGTCCCAAAGTTGCTTCGCAAGGTCTCCAGGGCCACCCGCCACCTCCGTCACCCAATCATTCTTGATGGTAAATCGCACTTTCTGTGGCCCCGTGTCTCCAACCCAATGTATCGTGTCACAAACAATAACCCCATTGACAGAGCCATCTTTGGGGTGAAAATGTTGGGCCCCACCGGGTAAGCCCCCCATTCCTCCTCTTTCAAATGTAGAGTTAGAGGCAAATCCGATCACATCTTTGTCAAATTCTAAGGATAGGTTCGTACCACTTTCAGTAGTAATTTTGGCCTTTTGCCCCAATAACTCCCGTGTAAGATAGTCACCTCTTCGCTTTAGCTCCTCCGCAGAAACTTGCATCGGTGGCGAAAGAAGCAGATCCATTGTTACAGCAGTCAACATATAATATCGCGTCCCGTATTCAGTGCAAGCAGTTAGGTGGGTAAGCGCATGGTTGCAATGGTCCTTAATACACATATTGAAATAGACATCGACGTGCTTGATCGCTTCAGCCAGTGGCTTGGGGTATTCTTCCAAGTTATCAGTGTGGGGCTTCTTAAAGAAAACGAAAGATTCAGCTTCCAGCTTCCCGGCTGCTGCTATGAAGGCATCGATAACGTCCCGGTCTGTCGCGGCATTTGCCATGAACAGTAGCTTCTGCCCCTTCTTAACCGCCAACCACTCGCCAAGTACCTTTTCCGCCATCTTGATTCCTTGTGTTAATCTATAATCCATGTGTATAACTCCCTCCCCAAAAAACAACATATTGCAAACAGTATCCCGCTGTTTCTGAATTTATGACTCAAAAGTTTATCTAACAGGCTGTTGAAAAATAAAATAAATAAGACATTGCTTTTCGACGGGTGGAGTATAGGGTGGCTGTTTTGGCTTGTCAAGGGATATTTTGACAGGGATATTTTGCATCGTGTTGCATCGAAAACCAGGGGCTGGCGATGCGATTTGAGGAGGAAGATGGATCGGTGGCCGCTTTTTCAGTGTCGGCGGACAGGTCTTCGTTATCGGAAGCCGTGATGGTTATTTGAGGGATTTTTCTGCTGCCTTCAGAATTGGTGGGATTGCACTGCTCGCCTCATAGATTTCGGCGACCACCTTCTGTTGCGTGGCACCGTCCATCGGAAGAATTGGAAGGTCATGCTTTTTTGCCTCCGCCAGCACTTGCGGATTAGCGAGCACAGCTGAGATCGCCGCCCGCAGCTCCTTGGCCACCTCCGGGTCGAGGCCATCTGGCGCAATGAATGTGCGATGAAGTTCTGAGATATTTACCAACGCACGAAGAGTTATCTTCTTCTGGGGATCGTCCAAATGTTCCAGTGCCGTCGGCACGTCTGGGAACTCCGGATAACGCTCATAACCCATCGTAACAATGGGACGAGCTTCGCCGGCTTTAATCATCGACATGGCTGACGTCCAAGATGTCATGCGCCCATCCGTGTCACCGCGCATGATAGAAAGATTGGTGTCACCAGCTCCTTCGTACCCGGTTACGAATTTCACCTCAAAACCAAATGCCGCCCCCAGCACGGCGGTACCGTAGAAGTCGTCATCGACGCCTTGGCTCGGCGACCTGAACGGCCGGTTAAGGGCGATCACGTCTTTGAGCGATTTGATCGACGAACGGGCAGCAACGAATACCACTCGCGGCTCAGCGACTGCGCGGCCGAGGTAGGTGAATTTGAGAGCGTTGTATTTAACTCCGTCCGCGCCGGCAAGCTGCGCCAGCACAATTGTCGGCCCGCTGGTCAGGCCAAAGGTCAGGCCGTCGGGTTTGGCCGCCCAGATGTTGTTGACACCGAGCAGGCCGCCAGCGCCCCGCTGATACTCAACTCGAACTGCTTTCGCTTTCAGTTCCTTTTCGATGGCGGGTGAAAGCAGCCTCGTGTATTGGCCAAATCCACCGGTGTTGGAGTGGGGCACGATCATCGTCAGCGTTTTGTCCTTGAAATAACCCTGCGCTTGCACGTCTGCGACTCCCAACAGGCCTGCCAGCGCGATGGCCATAAGGCCAGCAACAACATATTTTAGATGAGATAGCATCTTATTCCTCCCTTACCTTTGAATTGTGGATATTCCAGTTTCCCCTTAACATTTTCAGCGAACGTCCCAGACCTCCTTTCGTTTTAGAACCGAATGAACTGGTTGATAAACGGTGTGATCAGGCCGCGATTGAGGTCGACTGCAAGCACGAGGCCAAACATCACATATAGCACGATTGAGAAGACCGCAGCGTAAATTAGCCCCCGCAGCCATTTGTATTGGCCACTGAGGATTAAATATCCGGCTGTGAACCCAAAGACCGCAGGGAGTGGGCCGAGCACGAAGAATGGTACGAGCATGAGGATGATGAGAGCGAAGGCGCCATCTGGCTGTCGCGCCATCGACGCCAACCCTCCTTTCTGCTCTCCGACTTGCCATCGGCCGAATCCGCTACGGCAGGAGCCTCCCCACCGCCCTTCTTAGGTATAGATAAGCTTGACCTTTTTTTTCCCGTGAAAACTTCAAATTCGTCGACGTGCAGATCCTTGCCGGAATGCAGATTTTGCCAAATGACCTGAACGATGAGGAAGATAATGCCGAGCACCGCGATCGGCACCGGGACCAGGCGCGCCCGCGGGCCGTACCCATAGCTCAAGTAGAGCACTGTGGCGAACAGGATGAAGATGATCGCAACGAAGAGGTTTTCTTGTGCGCGCTTGGATATCATTGAGGATCTCCCTCGTTTAAGGTTGGCGGCTTAGTCGCGCGTTGCCGTCGCCAGTTGCGCACAAACGGCCAAGCCGTGGTTACTATGAGCGCCAGCAACAAAATCAGCGTCATTGGACGGGTAAAGACGAAGTATTTCCCATAAAGCGTTATCGAAATGTGCAGGCTCCGCTCGATCATGGTGGCCAGAACCATCCCGATTACGAAATTGGATCTGGAGTAGTGGAACTTATCCATCAGGTAACCGATACCGCCAAACATTCCGGCGACCATCACATCGGCGATCCGACTGCGGACGGTGAAGGCTCCTAAGAAGCAAATGCTAAGCACGAACGGGACCATCAAATTGGCGCTGATGTTGGGTATGCGTGCCAGGTAGGGAGACACCGCGATCCCGATCACGGCGACCATCAAGCTCGCCAGGATGACTATCCAAACCAGGGTGAACACCATGTCGAGGTGTTGGGTGAGCATCTGCGGCCCAGGCGAGATTCCCATATTGTAGAAGGCGATGAGGAGAAGCGCCATGGAATCGCCGCCGGGAATACCAAAGGCCAGGGTCGGAAGCAGACCCCCGCCTTCATTGGCGCCGAGCGTCGCATCGGGGGCAATCACTCCTTCCACGTTCCCCTTGCCGAAGGTTTCGGGATGCTTGGATGTCTGCATCGCCATCGCGTAGGCCGCGATGGAGCCAGTACTTGCACCGATTCCCGGCAGCACACCGATCCACAAACCGAGGATGCTTGCACGGACCACCAACCAGAAGTGGCGGAAATTGTCCATCACCCCAGTCCATACGGTGCTGACATTTTTGACCACATTGCGTGGGACCATTGCTTCGCCCTTGAGGAATAGCTTCATCATCTCCGCGACTGCAAAAATGCCGATCACGGTGACCGGGAAGTAGAGGCCGTCGAGCAGATAGAGGCTGCCGAAGGTAAACCGCGGAGTGGCGGTCACCGGGTCCATGCCAATAAAGGAGACAAGCACGCCAGCGCACGCGGCAGTCAGTCCCTTGAGCACCGAGCCTTCACTGAACGTGGCAATTACCGTCAAGCCCCACAGGGCCATGATCAGGAGCTCGCTCGGGCCGAGCAGCAGAATGAGCGGCCGAATAATCGGAATGCAAAGTGCCAGAAACAACGCTCCGACTAAGCTCCCGAGCAGCGCTGCCATGGCGGAAGCGCCGAGTGCACGCTCGCCCTCGCCGCGAAGGGTCATGGGATGACCGTCGAACATCAGCGGCAGGGCCTTGGCCGCACCTGGTATACCAAAAAGTATCGAACAGACTGAGTCGCCCCAAATCGTGCCGATGTGCGCGCCAAGCAGCATTGCCAGGAAGGCCGCCGGCTCAAAACCAAGGGTGAACGGCAGCAGGAGGGTCATCGCTACAATGCCGCCGAGACCCGGCAGAATGCCGATTACCAGCCCGTAAACCACTCCAAGGAAACTGAAAATCAGTGCCTGCGGCGTCATCAGCGCAACGAACCCGGCAATTATCGCATCAAACATGTTCATAAATACACTCCTAGGCAAGTTTGATGGTCTCGCAAAAAATCGTGAAATGGCCTTTTTTGAAAATTCGCACCTAATAATTACAATAGGTTACAGAGCTGCATTTGGCAAATTTTGACTTTTTGCGAGGGCGTCAAGTTTGGCATCCGGGGTGGCAAGATCCACTCCAGGGCAAACATCTGTTAGAGGTATTTTTCGCAATACTGGGTGTTCGATCATTACTGTAGTAAGAAGGGAATACTGGCGCAGCCAGCTCCTCTCCCTCCCTCCAGCGAACTCTCATCCCGTGTATTCGAGGATGTGCATTCCGGCACCCCAACGATCAATCAGGTAGATACGCCCATGCTCGTCGTATCCGATGTCGTTGGACTGGATATCTTCCTGCCCCGCCGGCAAGGCCGGGACGAAATGGGCCACTTCCTTCGGGTGGAACACGTCCTTCACGTCGACGACCCGCAGTCCTGCATTGAAATAGGTGAGAAATACGAGGTTGGCCCAGGGGCCTTCTGCGGGCATGTATTCCAGGACGTTATGTGCTCCAAACCGGCCTGGTCGATTAAAGTATTTGTCGCGATCCGGCATGAAGGTCGAGATCGGCACGGGATTCGTCTCGTTCCTGATATCGACAACCCACATGAACTGGCTCTCCCAAAACTTCTCCCGCCCACTCCCCTCGTCGGTGACAATGAGATAGGGGCGATCTCCCAACGGCCAGGCGGTATGCGTCTTGCCGAGGAAGGGTGGCGTCCAGTTGACATGACCGACAAGCTTCATGTTTCGCAGATCGGTGCAGTCGATCACGGCGACACCGCCGCCACAGAACGCTGCATACATCCGGTCGCCGCGGATAACGGCAGGTCCGTGAAACTCCGTACGGAGTTCGGGCCTTGCCGGCTTCTCTTTCGGCTTGCCATCAGACTTCTGATCGGGGAGTCCCCAGATGCTGAGCACTTCCGGTTTCAGCGGATCGCGAATGTCCATTGTCCAGATCACGTTTTCATCCCATCCCTCGGCTTGGTTGGGAAAGAAAGCGAGCTGGCGCTCATTGTCGACACCGAAACGGTGCGGCCCCTCGCCGGGTAGGTCGAAGAAGCCGACCTGCTTGGGTTCAGACGGTTTGCTTATGTCGTAGATGCAGAACCCGGGTCGCGCGCCGGCTCCTTTTTCGGCCGGTAGACGTTCCGCATTCACGTACAGAAAATGATCGCCGACGATACGCAATTTGTGCGAATGCACGCCCGGCGGGGCCAGGATTTCAGCGACTTTGCGTGGCTTGCCTGGATCACTTACATCGTGGACCGTGAACCCCTCGGGGGCGGTGTACCATGATTTACCAACGGAGCCCACATAGGCAAACCCATCCTTCACCTCAACCAAGCTACCGCCGCCCCATGCGGCCGATGGATCGTGGCCGAGGAGCCGAAAGTTCTTGATTTCGGCAGCCCTTTGTACAGATTTCACGGCTTCTTGCATGCTGCTCCATCTCCTTCATCGCGTGAATTATTGATAAGAACTTCCTTTTTCGTGGTGTGATACGATGTGGGAGTATATGGGTGCTGTTTTTTCTTGTCAAGGGATATTTTGCACTTGTTGTGTAGTACCTGATTTTTTTCTTGACAATGGGGAGTACCTCTGTTTATTGACGTTTG
>JBDRGC010000129.1:0-10909 GCA_043818215.1 Chloroflexota bacterium
CACTTGATCGTTTCTATCCCGCCCAAGCATGCTGTGGCGTATATTGTCAAATGTCTCAAAGGAGCCAGTTCCCACTATCTCACTCAGGCCGGGGTAACATTTGCCTGGCAACGCGGCTACGGTGTGCTCACTCTCGGAGAACGGCAAAGACCACAAGCAGAGACGTATGTACGTGACCAAAAAGTACATCACGAAGCGGAAACGAGTATTGCCTGGCTTGAGCGGTACGCCGAGTTTGACGAAGGCCTGGAAGATACAGGCATCAAGGTTTATGGAGTTCCTTATAATATGAGAGAGCAAAGAGCATCGTATGATGTGTTGGGAGAACCGCCGTTTTAGTTTTAGCCATTAGAAACGTGTTTGAACACGTTTCCTGTACCAGCCACCGAACACCTGCACTTGCGTTTAGGTGCAAGTGTTCATTCGGTGGGCTATTTGAGAAAATCGCACGACACGAGTAATAATCATCGTTATCATAGCAGTGAAATTACCATGAATAATAGAAAGAAAACAGCTAAGAAAGCAGTAAAGAATCCTGTTAAGTTCTCTGATTTTCTGCCAGACTGGCTGAGTGGCTTGCTAGAAAAATGGCAACCGCCAGCCGAACTTGTCTTCATGGGAACGGCTCTACTAGTTGGGATAGGTACTGGCATTGGCGCGGTGCTTTTTCGCTACCTTATTAGTGGTGTAGCCTGGATAGGTTACCAATGGATACCTGATGTCACAAGCAGTTGGGGCAAAACCTACGTCGTGTTCGTCCCTGCTATCGGCGGTTTGTTTGTTGGCCTGCTTGTATTCTACTTTGCACGTGAGGCTAAAGGGCATGGTGTACCGGAAGTAATGGAAGCTGTTGCCCTAAAAGGTGGAAGAATCCGTCCCAGGGTAGCAATCGTCAAATCACTGGCTTCTTCGATTTGTATTGGTAGCGGTGGATCGGTAGGCCGGGAAGGGCCAATTGTTCAGATTGGATCAGCAATTGGTTCCACAGTTGGGCAAGCCTTGAACCTGTCAGACGAACGGGTAAGTAACCTTGTCGCCTGTGGGGCAGCCGGTGGTATTGCCGCTACCTTCAACGCGCCTATTGCTGGGGTGATCTTTGCTTTGGAAGTGATTTTGGGCAGATTTAGTGTACGCCATTTTAGTTCAGTTGTTATTGCATCTGTATCTGCCAGCGTTATTGGGCGAGTCGCTTTTGGAAATACGCCCGCATTTGCCATCCCATTTGAGTACGGTATTAACAGTTTGTGGGAGTTTCTGTTTTACCCTGTTTTAGGTGTCCTCGCGGCCATTGTCGGTGTGATGTTTACGCGCTCACTGTACTGGTCAGAAGATATGTTTGATAGTTGGAAGCATTTTCCTGAGTGGGGTAAACCTGCTATTGGCGGAGCCTTAATCGGAATTTTAGCCCTTGTTTACCCTCTGGCCAAATTATCACAGCCAATCACCTGGGACCGAACGCCACAAATCTTCAATGTAGGCTATGACGTTATCGAAAGTGCGCTGGCAAATCATCTTATATTTTCCGTGGCAGTAGCCCTGCTTCTATTGAAATTAATCGCCACCAATCTGACGTTAGGATCGGGTGGATCGGGTGGTATCTTCGCGCCTACATTGTTCTTGGGAGCTATGCTAGGGGCGGCGTTCGAGCTAGGAGTGAATCGCTTATTTCCTGGTATTAGCGCACCGCCTGGGGCATATGCATTGGTGGGTATGGCAGCCGTTTTTTCGGCCAGCGCTCATGCACCTATTACAGCCGTCTTGATTTTGTTCGAACTAACCGGCGATTATCGCATTATCTTGCCACTCATGTTAACAGTCGTTATTGCAACATTACTATCGCAACGGCTATTGCGGGGCGAATCTATTTACACGCTTAAATTATCGAGGCGGGGGGTTCGGCTACAGCATGGGCGTGATACTGATATTCTACAAGGTGTCCTGATTGGTGAGGTGATGACGCATACGGTAGAAACTGTACCTAAGAGTATGACAATCATTGAACTGGCCGAAATAATTACCCATTCTCATCGCAATGGGTTTGGTGTTCTTGATGATCAAGGAAAACTGTTTGGAATTGTTACCTTGAGTGATTTAGAACGCGCTTTGACGAATAAACGATCACACAATACATCTGCTGCCGAGATCGCCACAGCCTGGCCGCATCTAAGAGTATCCTTTCCAGACGAGACCATTGGTGATGCACTAGCCTCTATGGGATCGCAAGGTTTGGGGTGTTTGCCGGTGGTATCTCGGGATGATCCATACCATTTGTTGGGTATTCTCTGGCGAGAAGATATTATTCGGGCTTATGATCTGGCTCGGACACGCCGGGCTGAGATTCAACACAGTACGAGACGAATAGAACAGCAACACCAAGAACCAACCGAATTTGTCGACATTCATCTATCACCCGATGACAAAGTCATTGGTAAATCAGTAACAGAAGTCGCCGCAGTAATACCCAAGGATTGTGTCCTCGTGTCTATTCAGCGCAATGGAAGAGTCATTATTCCACATGGAGATACTACTTTCCAGGCAGGGGATCAAATCACAGCCTTTATCCGGGTCCAGGAATCCGAGAAATTGTACCAATGCCTACATGGGCAAGTTCCTAACAATAAGCAGGCCAAAAAGGCGTGAGCGCTGACTGGCAAGATCGAGGCTCTTTGCTTATAAATATGTGGTTGTTGGAGGCCACACGCCCGATAAGACTCTGGTTTTTCTCGCTAGCCGGTTACGCAAACGTTTTTTGGGCGGCGAATAGTAGTTGTAGCCTATAGCGGTAGAATAGTTGAGTGCAGCATCTTATGCAGGCGACAATATTTACATCGATAAAAACACTGTCTATTGATCGGAGTTTACAATGGCTAAGAAATCAGAAAATGCGTTACCCAAGATTGGATATCTGTATCATTATCCAAGATTTGATCATCCTACTGACAATTTTCGTCTAGATATTTTTATTTCTTCAATTCCAACTGAACAACACTTTGATGTTCTGCGCGCTCATTTTTTTGTAAAAACTCCGCAAGGGGCAATAGAACGCTTAACAATCACTCACCCCTGGAATTACGAAAAAACTATCCGTGTCTGTGCGGGAGTGGTTTTAATGGAGGATCGAAAGTGGAAAAAAGAGGAAGCCTTCGCTTTTGGAGGGCAATTGAAGATTGATGTGCAGGAATTGCAGACTGTTTGTAATCTGGTGTCATCTGCCCCCATCCTTGAAATCAGCGGGGCTACGCCCTTACACAGATTTTTCATTGATGAGCTGGAAATATTATTAGCAGAACGTCGGGCTGCATATCTAAACCGCCGTGAATATGAAACGCAGTTAAGTAAAATGGACCCACTTGAGCTGTACCTGGCCTGTTTGAAAGAACTGATTCAGAAGTTCGAACAATTTCCTCATAAGGACGAAAAATACCTTCAATTTTTAATGTTCCTTCATTCGCAGAAGCATCGCCTTGACGCAGCGGGTTTATCCAGAGACCCAGCACCAAAATTAGATGATATTTTTATAATTAGCAGAGAATAAATTGGTAGACAGATCACCGCCCACCCCCACATGCACCAAACCGAGCTGCGACCGAGGGTAAGCGGTGCTATTTGCCAAGCAACCATGGATGAATTCATAGCCTGACCCCCGAAACACGTCACAAACGTGTTTGAACACGTTTCCCGTACCAGCCGCCGAACACCTGCACTTGCGTTTAGGTGCAAGTGTTCATTCGGTGGCTCATTCGGTGGCTGAGAAACTGAGAACCCCGGAGGAAACCTTGAACAAAATAAGAACTTCTGGAAATAAAGGCGCAGACATCCGTTCGGATTGTTTCGTGACCCTCGAAATGACCGCGAGCGGCGGCATTGAGATAAACCTCACAAGCAAGGTGGGCGCGCTGTATGGCGACTCCATTATCGAATTGGCCGAAGAAATACTAACCTACTTTGGGATAAAAAACGCCACGCTTCAAATCGAAGACAGTGGCGCATTGGCTTTTGTGCTGGCAGCCAGAATTGAAGCCGCCATCAAGCAATTTGTTGACACCGACAAAGAATATTGGCCCGAACTCATCGCAGAGAATCAATATTCCACCGCCAAAGACCGTTATCGCCGCTCACGGTTATATTTGCCGGGCAATACCCCCAAGTTGATGCTCAACGCCGGCATTCACCAGCCAGATGGTATTATTCTCGACTTGGAAGACTCGGTAGCTCCGGCCAAAAAAGACGAGGCCCGGCTGGTGGTCAGAAATGCCCTGCGGCAGGTCGATTTTTACGGCGCCGAGCGGATGGTGCGCATCAACCAACTTCCCCGCGGCCTGGATGATCTGGCTTACCTGGTGCCGCACAACGTCAACCTGATCCTGATCCCCAAGTGTGAAACGGCTGACCAGGTGAGACAGGTGGATGAAAGGATCGCGGAAATAGCCGCTGCAAATGGCGTAACGCATTCCATTTACCTGATGCCGATTATCGAGAGCGCCTTAGGGGTGGTCAACGTCTACCCGATTGCGGCTGCTTCCGACAACGTGGCCGCGTTGGGACTTGGCTTGGAGGATTACACTGCCAGCCTGGGAACACAGCGCACCAAAGAAGGCCGCGAATCGTTCTTCGCTCGCAGTCAACTGGTCAACGCAGCCCGCGCCGCTGGCATCCAGCCCATCGACTCCGTCTTCTCCGATGTGTCGGATATGGACGCACTGCGCGAAGTTGTACTGGAGTCGAAATCTTTGGGCTTCGACGGCATGGGCTGCATTCATCCCCGCCAGATCAAAGTCATCCACGAAGCCTTTGCCCCCAACGAGGCTGAGATCGAAAATGCAAAAAAAATCGTTCTCGCTTTCGATGAGGCCACCGTTAAAGGACTGGGAGTGGTTTCCCTCGGTTCTAAGATGATCGATCCGCCCGTGGTCAAACGCGCCCAGCGCACCATCGACCTGGCCGTGGAGATCGGGAAGTTATCCGAAAGCTGGAAAAACGTGGCTCAAGCATAAGTCCACATATTTTCTTAAACGCAAGCGGAGAAATTTACCACAAAGTCACGAAGACTCAAAGAAAATAGCACTTGGTGCCTTTGTGCCTTAGTGGTGAACATGAATCTTTTTTTCAGTAAAGTCATCTGTGAATTAAAAAGAATCAGGAATAATAATTATGACGATTGAATTCGTAGAAAACGCAGTTGGGCGCATGATCCCGACAGAGATCAACGGCAAGCCCGTCATACCTTTCAAGGGGGCGCACCAACACAGGGCAACCGGCCGCAAGTACGCGCCACCCATCGCCACCTGCGCGGATTACCCCGCTGACGGCGACAAACGTCAGCCGGACTTGAAAACAGCCCTCATCAAAGCGGGATTGAAGGATGGCATGACCATCTCCACCCATCACCATTTCCGCAACGGCGACCTGGTTGCTAATCAGATATTCGATGCCGCGGCGGAGTTAAGGGTGAAGGATTTGATCTGGTTCCCCTCCGCCTCCTTTCATTGCCACGAACCACTCATCAAATATATGGAAGATGGCACCATCCATCACATCGAAGGGAGCATGAACGGCCCCTTGGGGCGATTTGCATCCCAGGGAAAGATGCGTGGAACGGGTGTGCTGCGCTCGCACGGGGGACGCTACCAGGCGGTGCAGGACGGCGAAGTGGTCATTGACATAGCCGTCATCGCCGCCCCCACCGCCGACCCCTTCGGCAACGCTAACGGCCTCACCGGGCCATCGGCCTGCGGGCTGCTGGGTTTTGCCTTAGCCGACTCCCAGTATGCCCATAAAGTCATCGTTGTGACCGACAATCTGGTTCCCTTTCCCTGCATCCCCTGGCAGATTCAGGGAAATTACGTGGATTACGTGGTCGAGATGGAGCAGGTCGGCATTCCTGAAATGATCATTTCTGGCACCACCCTCGTTACAAAAAGCCCCGACCGCCTCTTCATCGCCGAACTGACCGCTAAATTCTGTGATGTTACCGGCATCATCCACGATGGCTTTTCTTTCCAGGCCGGCGCGGGAGGCACATCGCTGGCAATTGGCAATTACTTTGGCGAAATCATGCGCCAGAAGGGTATCAAAGCGCGCTTTGCCAGAGGGGGCAGCAATCAATATCTGGTAGAGATGCTGGAAGAAGGTCTGGTTGAGTACATTTTGGACGGGCAAACCTTCGATCTGGCAGGTGTGCGCTCGATGCGAGAAAATCCCAATCACGTCAACACCAGCCCTTTTACCAGCTATAATTATCACGGCAAGGGCAACTTCGCTTCGATTTTGGATGTGGTCGTTCTGGGCGCTACCGAGGTGGATGTTAATTACAATGCCAACGTTGTCACCCACTCCGATGGCTATCTACTGCACGGAATCGGCGGCTGGCAGAATTGTCTCTTCGGCAAAACCGTCATTCTGCCAATTCCCCTCTTCCGCAACCGTATCCCCGTCATCCGTGACGAAGTGACCACCATCTGCGGGCCGGGCGAATTGATCGATGTGATCGTCACCGAGCGCGGCATCGCCATCAACCCCCGCCGCACAGATTTGCTGGAAGCGGTCGAGGGTTCAGGTCTGCCCATCAAGACAATCCGAGAACTCAAAGATGAAGCCGAAAAGATTTGCGGAGTGCCCCAAGCGGTCGAATTCGAAGAAAAAGTCATCGCAGCCATCAAATGGGTCGATGGCACGGTGATTGACGTGGTCAGGCAGGTGAAGGAGTAAAGCAGACGGAGGACGGGAGACCGAAGACGGAAAGCACCTTTGTGTCCGTCCTCCGTCTCCCGTCCTCCGTCTGAATGCGACGAAAGGAACACTATGAACATAACCGAACTCTGGCCCGAACTGGCCTGGATCGAAGATGACGACCTGCGGGAAAAAACAACCCGAACCTGGGAATTAGCCCTGGAAAGAAGCGTGCTAACCGCCGAAGATTTGCAGCGCATCCCTTTCACCCTGCTGGCCGGCCCAGATTTGAAGGTCAGCTTTATGACGCATAAGCGCGCCGTAGTTCACATCGCCAAAGAGAGCGCCCTAAAGATGATCGAATTCTTTGGCGCTGAACTGCCGGTCAACCTGGACGTGGTCATTTCCGGCGCGATTCTGGCCGATGTGGGTAAGCTGCTGGAATACGAGCTGGACGAGAACGGCCACTCTTTTCAAGGAGCCTACGGCAAATACCTGCGGCATCCTTTCTCCGGTGTAGCGCTGGCGGAAGGGTGCGGCGTTCCAGCGGAAGTGTGCCATATCATCGCTGCCCACGCCGGAGAAGGCGATCTGATCAAGCGCACCACCGAAGCCTACATTGTTCACCACGCCGATTTTATGACTTTCTTGCCTTTCAAGAGCAGGTTGGAAGGGGACTAGGAACTAGGAACTAGGGACTAGGGGCTAGGGATCAGTAAATCGGGCCTGATTCCTAGTCCCTGATCCCTAGTCCCCAGTCCCTGATCCTTAATTCACAGGATATATCATGCCCCAAACATTCGCAGAAAAAATCTTAGCTAAGAAAGCCGGCCTCTCCCACACCGTCCCCGGCCAGATTGTGGAAATCACGCCCGATGTGGCGTTGTCTCACGACAATACAGCCCCCATCTACGGCATTTTCAAACGCATGGGCGGCGAGCGGGTTTTCGATCCCAATATGCACGCCATCATTCTCGATCATGCCACGCCGGCCCCGACGACGAAACACGCCGAAAATCACCGTATCATCCGCGAGTTTGTCCGTGAGCAGGGCATCGAGAACTTTTACGATGTGGGAAGCGGTATCTGCCATCAGATTCTGGTCGAGGAGGGGCTGGCCCTGCCCGGGGAGATCGTACTCGGCTCGGATTCGCACACCCCCCACGCCGGGGTGATGGGCGCCTTCGGAGCCGGTATCGGCCGCACGGAAATGGCATCAATATGGGCTGTCGGCCAGCTTTGGCTGCGCGTCCCTGAGAGCCTGAAGATCATCGTCCACGGGCAGCTTTCCCCCGGCGTGACATCCAAAGACCTGGCCCTGCGAGTCATTGGCGACCTGGGCGCTGATGGGGCGCTGTACATGTCGGTGGAGTGGCACGGTGAGGCCATTGAAGCGTTGTCCATCAGCCAACGGGCCACACTGACCAATTTGATGGCCGAAATGGGCGCCAAGAATTGCTGCATCCCGCCCGACCAAAAGACCATCGATTACCTGGGTGGACGCGCCCGGCGGCCTTTCGAGGTGGTCACTCCCGACCCGGGGGCGCACTACGCCCGAACCGTGGAGTACGATGCCGCCACTATCGAGCCGATGATTGCCTGCCCGCACACGGTGGACAATGTGAAACCGCTCTCGGATGTGGCCGGAACCCACGTGGATCAGGCTTTCTTGGGCACATGCACCAACGGCCGTTTGGAAGACCTGGCTGCCGCTGCCGCAGTACTCGAGGGGCGCAAAATTGCCATCGGGACGCGCATGATTGTCATTCCGGCTTCCTCGCAGATTTATCTGGAAGCATTGAGGGCTGGCTATATCGAGACTTTCGTCGCCGCGGGTGCGGTGGTCGAAAGCCCCGGCTGCGGCCCCTGCATGGGCAACCATCAAGGCGTGCCCGCTGTAGGCGAGGTTTCCATCAGCACGGCCAACCGCAATTTCCGCGGCCGCATGGGAACCAAAGAGAGCGATGTCTATCTCGCCAGTCCTGTGGTTGTGGCCGCCTCGGCTGTGGCGGGCGAGATTGTGCATCCGAGAAATTTATGATGGAGCGCTACGAACAATTGGACGCGGATTGACGCGGAAAAACGCGGATCAGAAAAAAATCCGCGTTCATCCGTGCTCGTCCGCGTCCAAAATTCTTTGGAGTAAACTATGTCTGTAATCAAAGGCCGCGTTTGGAAATACGGCGACAACGTCAACACCGACGTGATCTTCCCCGGCAAGTACACTTATACGGTTAGTGATCCAAAAGAAATGCCCAAATACGCTTTGGAAGATTTGGACCCGCGCTTCGCCAACGAGATGCAGCCCAATGATATTATCGTGGGCGGCACAAATTGGGGCTGCGGCTCATCACGAGAGCAGGCTGTGGTCTGCTTGAGCGAGGCCGGGTTGGGCGCCATTGTCGCCAAATCTTTTGCCCGCATCTATTACCGCAATTGCCTCAACAACGCGCTACCAGCCATCGTCAGCCCCGAGGCGGTGGAAGCCATCGAAAATGGCGAAATCATCGCAATCGACCTCGCCGCCGGAGAAATCCGCTGCACCGCCGGCACGTTCACCTTCCCCCCGCTGCCCGCAGCCGTGATGGGTATCTTCGAGGCGGGAGGGCTTATCGAATACACTCGCCAGAAATTGGACGCGGACGAGCACAGATGAACGCGGATAAAAATAAAAACAAAAATCCGCGCTTGTCCGCGTGTATCAGCATCCAATAAAATATGGAGGATTGTAGTTTGGAGATTGGATGCGGACGAGCACGGAAAAACGCGGATAAATAACAAAAACAAAAAATCCGCGCTCGTCTGTGTCTCATATATTAAAGAAAGCTGCAACTTGCAAATTGAACGCGGACGAACACGGAAAAACGCGGATAAAGAACAAAAACAAAAATCCGCGCTCGTCCGTGTTCATCCGCGTCCCATAATAAGGATAAGACAACAAAATGAAACCCAACCTAAAACTGAAGCACGGTGATGTAACTGACAAGATTTTATATGCCTTTTTCAAGGTAGTATATCCGCAACTGAGGTATGGTTTTTTGGAGAAGGTGTATGAAAATGCGCTGGCAATCGTGCTGCGGGGAATGGGCTTGAAAGTGGTGCAGCAGGCAAAGATCAGCGTGTTCTTTCAGGGACAAATTGTTGGAGAGTACTTCGCCGATTTGCTAGTTGAAGACAAAGTGATCGTTGAATTGAAAGCTGCGCGTGTAATATCCGAAGGGCATGAAGCTCAACTACTCAATTACCTTCGGGCAACGCCTTACGAAGTTGGGCTATTACTCAACTTTGGCCCGAAACCTGATTTCCGCCGCAGAGTATTCGACAATACTCGTAAAACCGTAACATGGTAGTGATATTATATGGGACGCGGACGAACACGGAAAAACCCGGATAAAGAACAAAAACAAAAAAATCCGCGCTCGTCCGCGTTCATCTGTGTCCCATATATTAAAGAAAGCTGCAACTTACAAATTGAACGCGGACGAGCACGGAATAGCGCGGATAAAGAACAAAAACAAAAAATCCGCGCTCGTCCGCGTTCATCCGCGTCCCATAAAAAAAAGGAGAATGACAAATGTCAAAGTACAAAATCGCCTGGATGCCCGGTGACGGCATTGGCGTAGAAGTTATGGAAGCAGCTCGTATTGTACTGGATAAATTGCAATTGGATGCTGAATATATCCATGCAGATATTGGTTGGGAGTTTTGGTGCATAGAGGGAGAGGCCCTTCCGCAGCGCACACTGGAACTCCTGAAAACCGTGGACTGCGGCTTGTTTGGTGCCATTACATCCAAACCCAAAGATGAGGCTGAAAAGGAACTCATCCCCGAACTTCAAGGTAAAGGGTTGAGCTATCGCAGCCCTATAGTGCGCATGCGTCAAATGTTCGATCTGTACTCTAACTTGCGCCCCTGTAAAGCCTACCCTGGCAACCCGCTTAATTACCGCGATGATATTGATCTGGTTGTGTTCCGCGAGAACACCGAAGGGTTGTATTGTGGCATCGAGTTTTATCCGCTCCCCGATGATTTGCGGGCAATGATGAGGAAATATTCTCCCGCAGTAGCGCGTTTCGATGATCTGCCGGATGACGAAATTGCAACGACCGTGCGCCTCATCAGCAAACGTGGGGCCGAGCGCATCATCCGCAAAGCATTCGAATATGCCCACAAGCATGGTAAACCCACCGTCACCCTGGTCGAAAAACCCAATGTGCTGCGCGAAACCAGCGGCATGATG
>JBDRGC010000130.1:0-5899 GCA_043818215.1 Chloroflexota bacterium
TCGCAAGTGGCTCGCTTGTTAGGCTATCAGAATTATGTGCCATTGTCCAAAACCAAGAAATTCTGGTATGATGTGTACAACGCCAAGCAGGCCAAGAAAACGAAGTCCATAACCAGCGAGCAATCCAAAGCAACGTTTTACCTACCGCCGGAAGTGGAGACCAGACTGGTAGGCCAGCAGGTGGCGGTTGTAGATGATGTGCTATGTTTGGGGGGCAGCATGGGGCCGGCGCTTCGGATACTGGAAGAGGTAGATTGTGAGGTAGTAGTCGTGGGCGTAGTGTTGACGGAAGGTGATGCCTGGCAAGATGTGACTCATTACCCTATCGTTAGCCTGGGACATATTCCTGTGGAGGAGTGATGGACGCATATCTTTTAGCGCAAATTATCCAAGGCGAAGCCGGTGGTATGGGGCCGTTGGGCATGATGGCAGTGTCTATGTCATTGTCATGTCGCATCTGGCAGCATAAGCATAGCATGAAACGAATCGCGGCTGAATATTTTGGGCGAGCCGAACCTGGCCCGGTGGCAACATTATTGGCGGAATTGGTAGAGGGACGGGAGCTGCCGGACTGCGATTTCTACTATTGCATGGGCGAAGCCCCAGATGTAATTCCGCATAATTGGGCAGACGGTGATGCGGTGGTACGAGTAGGCAAAGACGCTATTCACCTATATAAGAATTGGCCGGAGGAGAAAGATGAACTATCCGAGACCGAGCAATAATTCAAAACGAGGCTGGCATTGGACCGCCTCGAATTATCCCGTTCATGCAAATTTCCAGTGGCATTTGGATTGGATGCAACGATGCGGGACCGGCTGGGTAAAATACGTTGCTGATGGCGATGCTGAGCTCGGGTGTGGCGATAGTGGCATCCAGTTCGGGGTAGAGTGCCTGAAGCGGGGGATGATACCTATCCATCGCTTCTATAAACCCGCAAACCACAACTGGATAGACGCTAATGATAATGCTGTCCGAGCTTGCGTGGCTAATGGCATTAAGTATATTGAACCGATGAACGAACCCGATTTGTCCGTGGAGTGGGGTGATGGTCATCTACCTCAAGATTGGTTGCAACGGTCGTTTCAGACCTGGATAGGGCAGGCGCAACACATCCTAGACCTAGGCGGTATTCCCCTGTCACCGGCGTTAGCATCGGGGGCCTTCCATGACCGAGGTGAAGGAGCCGGCACGGTGTTACTCAATCCCTTCGAGTGGGTACGCGACGCGGGAATTACCGACTTTGTGTGTGCCATTCACAACTACACCGGGAATCATCCCATCAATTATCCTTACGATGCGGTGAACCAAGTCGGAGAACCATTGACACAGACGGAGTACGACAAATACGGTCCAGAAGCTTGGGATTATCGGCCCATCGAACATATCAATATTCAGCGAGAGCGAGATAAGAACCCAGGTGATACCATCTACGAGGATGATAGCTGCTTCCTGGCGGTGCTGAGATTCCGGGAATTGCTGGATGAAGCAGGGTTCCAACACGTGCCGATCATGACTACTGAAGGCGGACCAGTCCACACCGACCTGTGGGACGGGCGGTATCCGCGGGTCGTGCCCAACCTATTTATAGAGATGCTAGAGCAGGAACTGGCCTGGATGTCAGACAAGGATTGGTACTATTGTCTGTGCCCTTGGTTGTGGGCCAATAACTCCGCTGGCGGTACGGGAGGTTGGGCCGACTGCCAGATTTTCCATCCTGGACATCCCTGGGTAGACTCGGATGGGGTTATGCCAGTGGTGAAATGGTTGATTGATAGGCCCGTCAGCGAGGATGGCAATATTGATACTGAGCCGGTTGCTCCGCCACAAGATCCGGAACCACCGATGCCGCCCGTGACGCCTCCGACGGAGTTGCTCTTGACCTGGCTAATCCCCGATTGGAACGATGCGGAGCTGATGAACCTTGACAACACCGTGGCGGGACAGACGGCGTGGAAGTTAGTCAGGGCTGAACTGGCGCCAGACAACATGGCTAATACGGTGTGGATTCACATACTGGACGAACAGGGACAGGCGACTCAGGCTGCAGTGACAGTACAGAACATCAACGGGGATGAATTCACCCTGCCACACAAACCTGATGAACCGTACAATCAGCCCATGTGGAAGAACGACAAGTTGATGGTATGGATTGGCGAACCGGATATATCTGACATCGTATACAACATTCACGGGGCCTACTGGGACGAGCCTGGTGTGAACGCATTCCATGTTGGGTACATCCTCACCTTCCAGAAATGGATTGTGCCGGAGGATGAAAAGGTAGAACCACCCGTGCCGCCGACGGAGATCACAGATGACACCGTCAGAGAAGCAGCGTGGAATCGCCTGTACCCTGAAGGCGTGAATTACAATCCGTCGGCTATGTTCCAGGCGGTGGCCCGCGAGCGAGGTTACGGCGCGCCGAATACGCAAGAATTCGACGTCGGGAACTGGCGGGTACAGGGCTTCGTGCTGAAGATTCTGTATGCTGAGATTGGACAATGGCAAGATGTGATGGAGGCAGAATGGTAAGCCTGGAATCTAAAATGGCACATCGCGGCCGCATCGAAGTGGAGCAAGACGAAGACGGCTCAATTATCATCTCGGACGCAGTGACGCTCAACTATGGGGTTGGGAAATCGCCCGTCGAAGCGGAGGCGTTCATCGAAGCCTTGCGGGACTATACTGATAGTCTGAAAGAATGGTGGATATTGACTAGGAAAGAACGGGAGAAACCATGAGCGCGACAGACACAGACACGTCGGGACCGGACAGAGATACGTTTAATAAGTTCAGGCACGAACCGAAATGGGTGCGTGTTCCTACGCCGCTAACGAATATAGAATTGATGAAGCGTATATTGCCAACGCCGATTCAGTGCGAAGTAACACTAAGCACCGGCACTACGGACAGCGAGATGACACTAGCCGGCTACAGCTCCGATGACACAGAGAAAGAACAGGGGGAACCATGAGCACAATCTGTCCTTATTGCCAGCATCATATCAATTGCCTGCAATGCGACCACGGCATCTGCGAAGCCTGCGGAGCTGACTTGTGGGCGGAGGACGCTATCCCGTTCACGGATGAACCGCTTCTCTTGTCAAGGGCGCGTGACCGCTGGCTGGAAGATCCAGAAGCGCGGCGAATCTATGAGGAGTCAGAACCGGACCACCAAGAGAAACGGCTGCGTATCATCCGACGATGGGGTAAGTCTTTGCAAGTGTCGCCAGATGATGTTGAGTATTCACCGCCAGAGCTGGGGGACATGCTGCGGCGGACACCACGTAGAGAGAGGAGGTGAGACAACATGTATATTCCTGATTTGCAGATTGAGACTATCGCGTTAGTACCTATCATTGTAGTAATCGTCCAGGGGCTAAAGGAACTGAAAATCATCAAGCCCGAATGGGCCCCATGGGCTAACGGACTCTTGACGGTCTTCGGCTACATTCTGGTAGTAGTGGTGCAGAAGTATCCGCACTGGACACCGACGGTGGTGATGGTTTTGACTATCGTTACCATCTTCTTAAGCGCCAGCGGACTATATGAGTTTGGGAAGAACGCTGTTCAGGCAGCCAAGACAGCAATGAAGTAGCAAGGCGAGGAGCATGACTATGACAGACGCAGACCTGGAGGCCCTACGCTCCAAGTTGAAAGAAATGGATACCAATGTCTCCGAAATACGTAAAGACATCGGAGACATCAAGACCGCCGTCGCTGTCTTGGCAGAAGCATCACAGCACACCCTAGATCACTGCCCGCAGCGGGTGGAGATTGCCCGCGCCAGCAACGGGGCCACGCAGGCTTTAGCGCAGGCATTAGCCGCCACCAGGTTAGCAGAGAAAGCTGTCGACCTGACTGTGGAGAATAGAGTCGGCATTGCCAGGCTGGCAGCCATGGCCGCCGGTGGTGGCATCTCCGGCGGTCTGGTTGTCAGTATCATTCAGTATCTGATGCAGTTGCAGTAGCTCGTCTACCACGCGTAGAAGGAGTACCCGACGCCGTCTAGCAATAGGCGGCGTTTGCATTTGACATTGGTGGTGTTTGGTGGTAGAATGTAGACGTAGGGTCGGGCATTGCAGGCAATCTTTTTTTATCCTAGTTCACACACAAGGCCCGCATAGTTGGTGAGATTGCCCATGCCCGACCCGCATGGTGAACTACGCCAATTGTGCGGGCTTTGTGTTTTGGAGATGCAGACATGAGAATCACAGCCATAATTGCCATCGCCGTCTCTTGGCTCGCCCCTGTGCCCAGCGCGTATTTCGTGGCGGTATCATCAATGCAACACTTGGCGGCCCCGTTGCCGATGGCTATCATCATCGCTGTGGTGCTTGAGGGTTTGGGCCTGTCGTGTTCCCATTTGGCGTTAGCGTTTTGGAACCACAATATTCACACCCACCGGCTGGCACAGTACCGCGTCGCGTGGGTGGAGTTCTATCTGTCCCTGGCGATGTACGTGACCTACTTCGTGACGACATTGGCATTGCTGGCTATGCTGGAATTAGCATGGGTGACCTTACTATTCCCGGTGTTAGCGGCCGTGGGTGTAGTGAATCTGGCCTTGCGTGAACAGTTGGCACAGTTGCGAACACCAGTAAAACGGGTGGCACAGCCTATCGTACAGAAATCGAACAAGGGAAACAAATCGGAAACACCCGATGTAGGCAACGAATTGGATAACGCTATCCTATCGTACTACGTCGAACACAGGCACGCCACCATGAGACAAGTTGCTTCCGAAGTTGGGTGTGTTGTTTCTACCGTGAACAAGCACGTCAAGAAATTGGAAACACAAGGGCACATTGAACGAAACGGCAACGGAGTGACAGTTTGCAATAATAGTGAACTTGTGGTATAATAAGAGAGTCAAGGGACATTGGTGATTTTTATTTGCCGACAAACGTCCGTACACTATCCGAATCACCTTGTTCCTTGACAGAGCAGGCAAACGGATTGTGTGCGGACTTTTGTTTTCACGGAGGGCAACATGATACCGGAAAACGAGATGGGCGTAATCGTATTGTTTGCACAGCAAGCAGAGCAAGCGGGATTCGAGATCGTAGAGATTGGAGCCACATTTCCTGATGCTGTGGTGAGAAAAGACGGCATAGAGTATCGAGCTGAATTAGAGTTCTTGGCGTCGAACTTCTCGGCTCATAACCATGACTGTCGTGGGTGCGATCTGATTATCTGTTGGAAAAACGACACAGATGATTACGTGTTGCCCATTATGGCATTATCAGAAGATGGTTGGGAAGAAACAGACCTCACCCCACCCCCAGAGGAACAAAAGGAAATACACTACTGGAGACACCGTGCGCAACGTGCCGAGAGACAGAACGCAAAGTACGCCAGCCAGATCGGAGCGATGGGATACACCGATTCGGACAATGGCGAATGTCAATGTACTTATGAGGATTATCTAGTGATGGTGGAGCAAGGTAGAGAATTGACAGTGGCACAAATTATGGAACAACTGCGAGCATCACGTACTACCGCTTACCGATGGATTAGAAAGGTGAAATTATGATACGAGTGTTTCCTCGCCGAACATCATATACGCCAACCGATGAATTAGTATTCATTGGCGATCCACCGCTGTGGAGGCCGCCGGAGATGCCGGTACATGTGTCAGTAACGTTCACCTGGGACATCCCCGAGGCGGAGCGGCTGGCGGCAGCGTGGAAAATGTACTATCGAGACGTTACAATCGGCGGTCCCGCTATTGACGGCGAGGGGAACAGTTTTGTGCCAGGGGTGTACGTGAAATCAGGTGTAACATTTACCAGCCGAGGCTGCCCCAACCATTGTCCTTGGTGTTTGGTAAATAGGCCATTGGAGTTATTGCCTATCATGCCTGGTCGCATCATCCAGGACAACAACATTCTGGC
>JBDRGC010000131.1:0-2912 GCA_043818215.1 Chloroflexota bacterium
CAGCGAACCGCACCCATATTTTTACGATGATAACCGCTTCGATTGGCAAGCGCTGAAGACGGATGAATTCCTAATTTACTGGCACGAGGTGGATTCCGGCTTTGGGCAGAATATACTGAACGCGGCCTACGAGGGATTACAGCGCATTCAAAGTCATGTCACGGTTCCCCAGCCCGAGGGGGTGGCTATTTACGTTTATGCCAACGTCATGGAATTGCAAGAAATCCTGCTGTTTTCCGGGCAATCCGCAGCCTGGGTAGCCGGCCATGCCGACCCCGACCTGGGTGTCATAATGGTCTCGCTGCCGCTGGGGCCAGACCAGAACCTGGAAATCAAACGCCAGATTCCGCACGAACTGACCCATGTGCTGCTCTATCAGAAACTGGGGACGGGTTACGACAGCCTGCCACAGTGGTTGAACGAGGGCCTGGCTTCGACCGCCGAGTTGTTTCCCAACCCTGATTACCAGGTGCTGCTGGATAAGGCTTACGAACGGGGGTCGCTTATTCCCATTTCTGACTTATGCTATAGATTCCCTATGGACGCGGCCAATTTTCAGCTCTCGTATGCCGAATCGACAGCCTTCACCCGATATTTGCAGCAAACCTACGGCAAGGCTGCCATGGAAGACCTGATCCAGGCTTATGCTGACGGGTTGGGATGCGCGCAGGGCACCGAGGCCGCTGTGGGGATTCCGCTCACGGAATTGGAGGCTGATTGGCGGCAAGCGATGTTCAACGAAAATGCGGCCTTCAACGCGCTGATGGAATTTGCCCCCTGGATGCTGCTGCTGATGGCTGTGCTGGCCGCGCCGGTGGGGTTGATGATACTTGGAGCACGGAAACGGGTGGCGGGTGGCGAGTAGAGGGGGGCGAGTCAGCGAGTCGGCGAGTGACGGATGGCTGAAAACGGATTGACAAGATTACATGCCACGGTAGAAGGGCGCGTGCAGGGAGTGGGATTTCGCTATTTCACTTTGGAGCAGGCCAATAAACTGGGCCTAACCGGCTGGGTGCGCAACCGCTGGAATGGGACGGTGGAGGTGGTTGCCGAAGGCCTACGCGCGGATTTGGAACGGTTGCTCGAAACTCTCCGCCGCGGGCCGCGGGCTTTCACTACCTCGGGGGTCAAGTTCGATTGGCAGGCGGGGACGGGAGAGTTAATCAGATTTCGGGTGCGGAGGACGGGGTGAGGGTATGGGTTATAATGAGTGAGCCAAAGTGCGTTGCACCTTGAACTACGAAGGGTTTTGTCCGCGTTCATCCGCGTTCACACCTGCACTTGCCGCAGGTGCTAGTGTCCGCGTCCCATAATGGGAGAATCATCATGCAATACCACAAACTCCTCCGAATAAATATCTGGATTGCTGCGGCACTGATCGCGGCCAACCTGTTTACATGGGCGCGCATATTGCTGAACGCGCCAGACCCATATCTCGTCGACCCGATCCGTGACCCGGAAGTTGTCGCCTTGTTGGATTATATTTATTCGGGGGAACATACGGGTGAAACCTGGGAGGTCACCCTCACCGAATTGGAGGCCGAGCAGACCATTACATGGTATCTGCACAAATACCCCCAAATCCCGTTTGCCCACCCTCAGATCGAAATCACCCCCGATTACGTTGGCGGGGAGGGAGACGCCCTCATCAGCGGGTTGCGGGTATACGTTGGCGGAAAGGCAAGCGTCACGCTGAAAGATAGCCTGCCGGTGGTCGAAATTTTAGAGTTGAGCATCCCGCTCCCTGCGCCCATACGCGATGCAATCGAACACGAAATCCAGGTGCAGTTGCAGCGGGCCGGACTGCTCCCCGTGCGCTTCACTTCCGCCCAATGGGGAGATGGGGTAGTGGTTGTGCGAGGCATAATTCGGTGAGTATGAGGGCGGCGGCGAGATTCGGGAAGTTGGTAGCCCGGCTATATCTCCCCTTGTGTTTGCGGAATTCGGGTATTATTCCTTGGAAAAATTGTATCCTCTCCATATTGCAGGGAGAGAACACAACAGAAGTGTCCCCCCCAGAATTGGGGGCCGGGGGGCGTTCCCCTACCTTTTAGAGTATGCCATGAAAAAACCAATCTTCTTCATCCTTATCACACTTACAGTCCTGACAGGGATCATCAGTTTTCATCACATTTCATACGTTAGCGCGCACACTGCAAATCAGAGCCTTGCGGCAAACGCACACCCCCAATCGGTCAGTAATGTTACTCTGGAGGAGATCAATCTTGGGCTATCCGGAGAGCAAATACTGAAGGACTGGTACGAAGCCCAATCATCGAACACAGGCGACAACACTTATTTTGGCGCCTATGTGACCCTGCCAGTAGGGAGCGACCTCTACATCGGTCTTGGTTCTGCCCGCCCAGCGGAGGACAGTGGCGACGGGGCGTACTTTGCGAAATTTGATGGGACGAACCTGACTGGTATTGATGAACCAAACGAACAGGGCTTCCATGAGATGATTTACGATGGTTCGCTGGTTCATATCGCTTGTACGGATCCTATGTCTCCAGATGATTGGACTGCTGGCAATCACTATACCTACTCGCCCGGCGGCGCGTTCACCAAATACCGGGACGCTGCCAGTGGCTTGAAAAACGTCTACCACACCTGGGGCTTGTGGAAATCTGATTCGACTTTGTATGCGGCTGTGAGTGCCCACGAGGGTGATAACACAACTTTCGTGGGACAAATTTTTACGAGTACAAATAATGGCTATACCTGGACGCTTACCAGCGATCTCGGTGGCTACCGGGCTTATGACATCATTGGTTTTGATGACGACCTGTATGCTATTCACAACGATGTGCTTGGCGGCGTGCTTACCATGACCAAAAACACGGATGGCGGCATTAACTGGACCGACATCATAACAGACGGTGTGCGCCGCGTTCACATGCTTGAATTCGACA
>JBDRGC010000132.1:0-19828 GCA_043818215.1 Chloroflexota bacterium
TGGCGATGAGGTTGCTTCTGCCCTGACCGAGGAAGACGAGAGCGACTTTCTCACTGACTTGGTGCGCTCTGTTCTGAAAGGCGAGCGGATCGAGAAGATAGACAGCATCTTCGCGGTGGAAAACACGACCACGGCCTCGCCTATGGGTTCGATCACAGCGATCAGCCCGAGGGTCGTCCCTGTGATGACTCTGGACGAGTGGATGGCATCCCAGGGTATCTCCAATGGCAGGATCAGGGTGCTGCGGCGACGGCGTAAGCCTGTGGTTTCGGAAGCTCAGATGACGTTGTTCTAAATAGTAGACTGCCCGGTTATCAGCAAACATGTTGGTGACCGGGCCTTGACATCATTTCATAAAGCACGTACTATACGTGAAAAGTATAATACCTATGGAGTATACAATGAATACTACCGGTTTCTTTGGACGGAATGCTGAGTTGCAATTGCTCGATGATTTGTGGGGTTCTCCTCGTGCCACCATGTTGATACTCTACGGGCGGCGGCGTGTGGGAAAGACCAGCCTGCTTACTCACTGGATGGGACCAGCCAGCCGTCGGGCACTATATTGGGTGGCTACGCCGACCACGACCCAAGAACAACTGCGTTCCTTTTCTCAAGCTTTGTATAACTTCGCCAATCCAGAGAGTTCTGCTCCAGTTTCCTTTACTTACGCTACCTGGGAACAAGCCTGGATCCAGGCGGCTGCCTTAACTCGCCAGGAACGTTTAGCGCTTTTCATAGATGAGTTTACTTACTTGCTACAGGCCAATCCCAGCGTCGCAGGGGTACTGCAAAATGTTTGGGATCATCATCTAAAAAATACGGACATTTTTCTGGCATTGTCTGGTTCTCACCTGGGTATGATGCAGCGCCAGGTGCTGTCCTATCAAGCCCCGTTGTATGGCCGCGCCACTGCACAGTTGCATTTGCGTCCGCTGCCTTTCGGTATTACCCGCGCGTATTTCAAGCGCTACTCTGCTGCCGAGCGAGTGGTGATTTACGCTATTTTCGGCGGCATCCCAGCCTATTGGGAACGGATAGATCAAAGCATTTCGATTTCAGAGAATATCCTCCGCCAACTGCTGACGCCTAGCAATATGATGCAGGAGGAACCTCGGCTTCTGCTGCATGACTTTGTGCGGGAGCCGCAGAACTATATTGCCATTCTGCGGGCTGTTGCCCATAATGCCCGAACACAAAAAGAAATCTTATCTTATACGGGATTGCCCCAAGGTCATGTTTCCAAATATCTAAGTGTATTGCAGGATGCAGGCTTTGTTGAGCGCCGTATACCTGTGACCAAAGCACAAACCTCCCGGCTGGGACGTTATCACATTACAGACCCATATCTGCGGTTCTACTATCGCTTCCTGGCTGAGCGACAGGCCCAGTTGGCCTTGGGCGTGCAACGGCAGGCTTTAGAGGAGATCAAGCGGCATTTGTTAGATTTCATTGGTACCTACACCTGGGAAGAACTCAGCCGTGAATGGCTGCTGAGGGCCAGTGAACACGATATCCTGCCCTTCATCCCTGACCAGGTTGGCAGCGTCTGGACAAGGAAGGCGCAGGTGGATGTGGTCGGTTTCAACAGAATGGAAAAGACGATTATTCTTGGAGAGTGTAAGTGGAGTCCCCGGGCTGCTGGACGAAAAGTATTGGTCGATTTAGTCGAAAAAACGTCGAATATCGTCCCCAAGCAAGGTCGTTGGCGAGTCTACTATTTGGGATTTGCCCGTGGAGGGTGGACGGAGGCTGCAAAAATCTTTGCTCGTGAATTTCCCCCAAATGGTGACGATGTTGGCAACTGGGAAGTAGTTGGTATGAAGCTATTTGACTTGGAGAAGATTGACACGGACTTAGGAAGCTGGACGCTGCACTCATAGAGACGATGTTTGGTTTTATCCAGGCTGTTGTTGGCTCGACTTTTAGAGTAATGCGATGACGAAATCCACCCAGACGTGAACGGGCCGCTATTGAAGTGAGAGATACTGCGCACAAAAAAAGCCCTGGTTATCAACCTGGGCTTTTATTGTTTAACAGCAAAGAGAAACGAGGATGTTGGGTTCAAGTCTTGATGAAAACGCACTCGGGCTTGTTTTCGAACATTGTGACACAATTAAACAGGTATCAGGTTATAAGGGCCAGGAGACTGCTGAAAAACCCCCTGGACGAAAAATGCCTTACACATCCGCCCCACTTTGGCCTAAAAAAAGCAGTTTTTGGGAACACATGCACAAAAAAGCCCGTTTTGTGGGAAAAGTGTCCCACTCTTGCGGAAAGTCGTTTTTGAGAAGGGAATTTTTCAGCACTCTCCTGGCTCTTTCATGTGGCAAACCTTTCGCTTTCATTCCTGTGTGCATGTATTTTCGGTAACTAATACCCCCACTTCGCATGTGCCAGGGGAGCACGATTTAGCTCATCCCGATACTGACGCCATTGGGGCATGAATTGGGTCATCAATTCCACGAAGCGCTCGTTATGACGGCGTTCCATCAGATGCACCATTTCGTGGACGACGATAAACTCCAGGCAACGGGTGGATTTTTTTACTAACTCCAGATTAACCCAAATGCGACCTGCTTCGATATTGCAGCTTCCCCATTTGGTCTTCATCTGTTTGACGCCCCATTCGGGGACATCAACCCCGATGATCTGCTCCCATTTTTTAATCAATGGTGGAATCATCCCTTTAAGATTTTTCCTGTACCAAGCTGTTATGACGCGTTCACGTTTGGCAGTATCACTCCCAGGGCGTATGTAGAGATCAATATACTGCTTGTTGCGGACAATCACCTGCGGGGGGGCATCCCACTCGATGATATTTAAGCGGTAACGCCCTCCTTGGTAGTAATGGCTTTCTCCATTGAGATATTCGCGCCTGGTTTCGCGTTCCTGGGCATCAAACTTGGCTTGCTGACGCTTGATCCATGCCAATCGGGTAATCACTGCCAGGCGCACGGCTTTATCGTCCACCCTCAGGGGAGCCGCCACGCGCACCCTACCACTGGGCGGATAAACTGCCAGGTGCAGGTTTTTGATGTCCTTGCGGACAATATCAACGGTTAGCTCGTTTACATCAATCTGGTGCATGGATCAATACTCGCGCTGATTCTTGACCATCTCAAAGATGCGCTCGGATTCAGCATCATTTTCGATATATTTCTGGATGACGTAACGCACTTCGCGCTCTTTGATCATGTGCCCGCGCCAATCATCCTTCCGGGTGGCGAGGATGTCGCTATCAAGGGCGAGCGCCAATTCTTCATTTTTGTCCAGGTTATCATAAAGGGCGCGTTTAGCGGAGGAGTTCAGGGTTTGGGGGTAGGTGACCCCACCAGCACTGCTGGGATTGGCTACCCACCGGGTCAACCCCACCAGTTTTTGCAGATATTTTGCATAATCCTGTGCCTGTGCCTTGCGCTCTTGTATGAGAGTATCCAGCAGTAGGGACATTTTCTCGTAATACCTGGGGTTGATGGGCTGCTCATCGATGATCACCCGGCGAAGGTTGTTCTCGATGGTTTCCGCCACCGCAGTGGGATTGCTGGCAATGCTATCAGGCAGCCCTTCGACCGCATCCGCCCCACGCTCGACGATCAATTCAACCAGGGTCAGATCATCGAAAGCGGAGATTTTGCGGCTTTCTTCGGCACGGATATAGGTGTCAATCAGGTGGCGCATAGCGGGTTCGTACATCTTCATGTCGATATAGTCGCCGCTGGCGAGTTTGACTTCGCCGCGCACCTTTTCGTAGTGATCTACTTCCTGCTTGGTTTTCTCGATTTCCAGTGCGCTAAAACCAGCTTCAGGGAGTTCGTTGGCGATATTGGCGTAGGCCCGGATCAAAGAGGCTGTCAATTTGTACAGGGCGATACGTTTGGGTTCGTTATCTTTGAGTTGGTCTTTATCCGCAGTGTCTTGGGCGCAGAAATAACGGATATAGGCCTGAGTATCTTTAGGCGGATCAACCGATTCGCACAAAGCTCTGATCGCTTCCTGGGCTTCTTCCAGGCGTTCTTTGGCTTTATCCAGGCGGTTGGTCAATAAGCCCTGGACATCAGCTTCGTCAAAGGTGTCAAAGGCGCCGGAGGTGTAATCGGTGACTGCCCCTTCCAGGCTCTGGAACAGGTCTTTGTAGTCGATAATATAACCATATTCCTTGTCTTCACCATCCAGGCGGTTGACCCGGCAGATGGCTTGAAATAGCCCGTGGTCACGCATCGGCTTGTCGATATAGAGATAAGTGGCAGGTGGGGCATCGAAACCGGTCAGCAGTTTATCCACCACGATCAGCAGCTTCATCTGCCCCGGTTCATGGATAAATTTCTTCTTGACTTCCTTCTCGAAGGTTTCGACATCCACCCCATTCAACATCTTGTTGTAGATTTCGTACTGGCGCAATTTTTCGGTCAACCCTTCGCCGGTTTCCTCGCCTTTGATGTCCGATGGGGAAGGCTTATAAGATGTGATGATGGCGCACCTGGTAAAGCCATTAGTGACAAAGAGTTCATAGAACTTGCAGGCTTGATAGATACTGCTCGAAACCAAAAGGGCATTGCCGTGGCCGCTTTGCAGCCGGTCGCGGATTTCCATATCGAGCAAAATATCGGCCACGATCTTTTCCAGGCGGTCTAGTGAACTGAGCACCGCCTGCATAGTTCCCCAGCGCTTTTTAAGTTGGGCGCGGGCGATATCGTTCAAGCCCTTGGTTTTGGCTCCGAACCACAGGTCGATCTTCTCCTGGGAGGTGATGTTCTGGTCAATGTCGCGCGCTTCGTAGCGCAAATCCAGCACGACCCCATCTTTGACGGCTTCATCGTATTTATAGGTATGGATATAGCTGCCAAAGACTTCGATACTCCTTTGCTTATCGGCCTTGAGCAGGGGCGTACCCGTAAAGCCGATGAACATGGCATTGGGCAGGATGGCCTTCATAGCCTGGTTCAAATCGCCCGATTGGGTGCGGTGGCACTCATCCACGAAGACATAGAGGTCACCTTTGGGGTTGAAATCGGGTGGCAGATTCTGCTCTAAATCCTGGAGATAGCTGGCGATGTCGCCTTCTTCACGATTGGCAAACTTGTGGATCAGCGAACACATCAGCCAGGGTTTGGCAGCGTTGAGTTTGGTGACCAAATCTTGCCCGCTTGTGGTGCGTTTGATGTCTTCGTTGACGCCCTTGAAGACCATCTCGATTTGCTCGTCAAGTTCGATGCGGTCGGTGATGATCAGCACGCGGGAACCGGTGACATGTTCCCGGATCCACCGCGCCAGCCAGACCATGATCAGGCTTTTGCCGCTGCCCTGGGTATGCCAGATGATGCCGCCTGCCCGCTCACGGACGCGCTGCTGGGATACTTTGACACCGAAATACTGGTTGTGGCGGCAAAGTTTTTTCGTCCCGGCATCGAAGACGATGAAGTTGTGGATCAGTTCCAGGAAGCGGTTCTTTTCACAGATTTGGGAAAGGGCACGCTCGAGGGGGTTCTCGATTTCGCTGGCTTCTTTCCAGGACAGGTAATATTTTTCGGGGGTTTCAATGCTGCCATAGCGCAGCCCTGCGGTGTCGTTGCCCGCCATGACGAACTGCATGGTGGTAAAGAAGTGCTGGATAAATTCCTTTTTCTGGTTATCCAGGTTCTGGCGGATGCCTTCGCTGACCGAGACAATCGAGCGTTTCAGTTCCAGCACCCCCAGGGCGATGCCGTTGACGTAGAGCACGACATCGGGGCGTTTGGTATGCTGCCCGCTGACGGTAACTTCTTCGGCGATGGCAAAGTGGTTATTTTCGGAGTTCTGCCAGTCGACCAGCCAGACGGTTTCGGTGTGTTCGCCCACCTCGGGTTTGACTTTGACGCCGTAGCGCAGCAGATCGTAGACATCTTTGTTGACGTAGTACAGATCGCGGCTCTGGTCGCCTGCGGTTTTGGTGAGCGCATATACAGCCCGGTCAATCAGATCAGGGTTATAGCCCTGCTCTTCCAGGAAGGGGCGCAGCAAATTTTCTTCGATATTGCTGTTATTTGGGCGATCTTTAAAGGGGCCCAGATAGGTATACTTCAACCTGTCGCGAAACAAGGTAATAATGCGATTTTGGGTGATGCGTTCACGTTCTCCAACAACGCTCATTTTTCTCTCACGCAGTTCAAGGCATTGGCTCGATACTTGACTTTATAGAAGCTGCATAGATGGTTAGAACCAATTCGGCTTCATCCAATAGAAGGTATTCAGGCTTACGTTTTGCGAGCGCCTCGCTGCGGCTCAAAATCAGTGGCACACCCTCGCCGCGTTTATCCATGACGTGGCTGCGGTGCGCCTGAAGGTCGGGGATATTGGAACGCACCGGGCTGCGTGCCAGCAAGCTTGTGATGGTTTCATTGCGAGCAAATTGGCGGTAGGGCAAACTTTCGATTGTCATCGTGTTGGGAATCGCGCCCGGAGAATACAATTCAAGGCGGTCATCGAACATACGCAGGCGAATTTTTGAGCCATAAATTGAGTAGTTGCGGTGTGCAATGGCGTTGGTGATGGCCTCGAAGACGGCAATCATGTCATACTGGGGCAAGTCAACCCGGCCTTCGCTTTTTGTCGCGGCCACGAACATATTTTTGCGGACAAAATCACAGGCGGCAAAAATCTGTTCATCGAGCGGGCCACTGATATCTTGTGCATCGCGTTGGTAAAGATTGTTGTCCCCGGGTTGGATGGATAGGCCGCGATAGGCTACCGCTTGAATGTAGGCATTGGGCAAGAAACGGCGCGGTTCCGATGCAGCCATCAAGACACCGGCGACTGTCGGGCGCAAGTTGTTTTCTTGGTCGAGCCGAGCCATGCCCAATTTTTGTAGCAGGCTTTCGGGTGCATCCTGCGTGCGCGGGGTGGCGAAACGCTCCCAACGGGCTGACTCCAGGTCTTCCAGCGTAGCATTGGAAATGGTCTGTTCGTCGAAACGGATTTCCTCTCCCCGTTTGGTTTTACTAGAAAACATCACAACTCCTTAGCAGTTGACAGTTTTTAGCTATCAACTACCCACTGCCAACTATCGATTCACTTTGCTCGTTTTGACAATTGTCAATTAAAAATTCTTAATTGTCAACTAACCGCGTTCTCCCGGTAAGCAATTCTTGCATCATGCCCTGTTTGAGCAGGCGGGTTTTGGCGCGGCGCTGCTCGAGGGCGTTGATTTCGGCGTCCATATCGCTGAGAATTTCGGCGATGGCTTGTTGTTCTTTCAATAAAGGAATACCAATTTCATAGTTAACAAAAGTTGAAGAGTAAACATGCCTTATGGTACTCCCTTGAGAGAGCAATATTATTTTTTTTCTGTGCGTTTGTGTGTTGAGCAAATAGGAGATGAAACGAACATCCGCTTCCGTTTTGAAAAGGATGATATCCCCACCGATAGCAACTTCCCTATAATCATTATATGCCGTAGCCTTTCCCACATTTTCAAGCATATTTGACGATCCAGCAATCAATATATGAGGCTCACTAATAAATATAGACTCATTTGACACTGTAAAGTCATTGATACATTCGTATTCTATAATTTCGCTGAATTCGGTATAGATTGCAGTATATGGTATGGCCGGTATATCACCATCTGTGCATAAATCATTTTTCGGCAAACCTTTACCTTTTGAGAAATTTCCTAACTGGCCTAATGTTTTCGTTCCCCATTCCCCGCTGAACCCCGGTAGGCGGCGTTGACCGGCCTGCCCCGCTGCATTTGGCGGGGTGAGCAGATCCTGCATGGTGCCCTGTTTGATGAGGCGCTTTTTGGCAATCAGGGCCTCGAGGGCTGCGAGCAGGGTGTCTACATCACTGAGGGCGGCGGCGATGGCGCGTTGTTCGGGGAGGGGGGCAACTAGAACTCGAAATTTCAATATATCATTTTTAGAAAGGTTTTGCTGAGATGACCCTTGACCTGAAGTTCTAAAATAATCTTGATGAAAATTAATAAAGCTCGATAAAAACTTTGGGATTACACCTTTAGGATTTTTTAAAGCACCTACTCGTTGATTCAAAATATACCTGCTATTTTCAGGTATCAAATCCGTTAGGCCTAAAAAATTTCCATGTGCAACGTCACTCAATATCATCACTATATCATCTTTAGATAGTGGATTGTCGACATATGATACTTTTTTATGATCATCTTTCAGTTTTCCGTTGATATCGAGACTATCTAACGTGATCAAGAAATAATCACCCATTTCAGTGATATGACTCTCATATGATTTTCCGCTGAGAAATGTCGCAATTTCACCAAGTTGTTTCACTACCCAGTCTTCAGGGATAACACCGACTTCCGTTTGCTTATAACCCGGCTTCACTTCCATTCGAACCCCATCTGCTCCAGGTGCGCCTCCACCTGGCCTGCCAACTCATCCACATTTTGAGCCAGTTGCGGCAGGGGGGCGGCATAGCGTTCGGCCAGTTCGGTGATGCGCCCGCTGAGGGTCTGCGAAACACGTTCCAGTTCGCCCTGCACCGCCGCTGCCAGGGCCGCCAGCCATTTATCATCCACTACCAGGGTTTTGATCTCGGCCTCGCTCAAGCGTTGGTATTGGGCGGCCACTTTTTCATCCAGTTCCTTCCGGACGGTCTTGATAGCGGTGTTGACAGCGGCAGCCTGCTCCATGAATTGCAGGTAGCGGTTGAGCAAATCAAACTCATCCTGATCGTCCGCGGTCGGTCGTCCGCCGTCGGCTGTCAGTTCCTTGATCCGTTTGTTCAGTTCGCCTTTGGTGATCTTGCCTTTGTCGTTGACCACTTCGGCCAGCAGCCCTTCTTCGCCGCTGTGTTCTTCTTTCAATTCGTCCATTTGCCCGCTCAGGTTTTCGGCTGCCGCTTGCAAAGCTCCAATTGCGTCCTGCTCCGTGCCAAAGAAACGCGCCACGATCAACGCCGGGGGAATCAGATCGGCTTTGTATTTGAGCCTGCCAATCGTCAGGTCGGCAGTTTCTTTACTCTTGCCATTCTCGGCCGTAATCAGGCGCAGCCCGCCCGCGGACTCCCAACCATCGCTGACGATCATATAAACATCGTCCTGCATCACTTCCGTCCAATAGCGCATCAGGTGCTGGTAGACATCGTAGCGATCAATCAGGCGCGCCGGGGCGAAGGTTTCGAGCAGGTCAGCCCCCAGGGCGGCGATCAAGGCTTTGGGAGGGGCAGCCACTTCCAGGCTGGTCAGCGTGGGTCGGCTGCGGGTTTGCCAGTCCGCAAAACGGGCCTTGATCCCCTCCTGATAGGCGGTAAATTCCGGGTGCGCCAAAATTGTCCCCTTGATTTCTGCTGGGGGCAGTTTCATCCTGGCATACCCCGGGCGATCTTTCTCGAACAGGGCCTCCCCCAGGCTGGGGAACACCTCCCAATAGGCTTGCAGGCCGCCAATATCCCGCACCGGGATGCCGCCCAGCAGGTGCGCCTCGATGTCTTGCAGGTCTTCTTCTGCGGCGTTGTCGATATAGCGCGGGATGTTCAGATTGTAATCGTTTTTGGGAGCGCTGATTTCCGCCACGGGAACCATGCGGGAATATTTGGGGATTTCGAGCTGCCCGTTCCAGACATCCACAATTTTTTGGATATCCTGATGCCGGAGGCGATTCTTGTTGCCATCTTTCTCGAACCCCTGACTGGCGTTGACCATGAAAATGCCCCTACGCCCGGCGGCGTTTTCCTTATCCAGCACGATGATGCAGGCCGGGATGCCGGTGCCATAGAACAGGTTGGCGGGCAGGCCGATGATGCCCTTGATATAGCCCCTGCGGATGAGATTGCGGCGGATAGAGCCTTCGACGTTGCCGCGGAATAAAACCCCGTGCGGCAGGATGATGGCTCCCTTGGCAGTGCTTTTCATCGAGCGCAGCAGGTGCAGCAAAAAGGCGTAATCGCCGTTCTTTTGGGGTGGGACGCCATCTTCGAAACGCCCGTACAGATCATTATCGGGGTCGAAACCGTTGCGCCAGGCTTTATCGGAAAAGGGCGGGTTGGCGACCACATAATCGAAGGCTTTCAGGCGTCCGTCTTTCTCTTTGTAATGCGGGTCGGCCAGGGTGTTGCCCTGCCAGATTTCGGCAGAGGGGTTGTCGTGCAGGATCATATTCATGCGTGCCAGGGCGCGCGTAGCGTTATCCTTCTCTTGCCCGTAAATGGTGATCGTGACCTGGGCCTCGTCGGCGGCTTTGAGCAGCAGCGAACCGGAGCCGCAGGTGGGGTCGTAGATGGTAGTGGCGGCGCTGGTGGCCGCCCGAATGCCAATGACGCGCGCCATAATGCGGGAGACTTCGGCGGGGGTATAGAACTGTCCCTTGCTTTTGCCGCTCTCGGTGGCGAAGTGGCGCATCAGGTACTCGTAGGCGTCGCCGAGCAGGTCATCGCCCTCGGCGCGGTTGCGGCTGAAATCCAGGCCAGGGTCTTCGAAGATCGCCACTAGGTTGGAGAGGCGGTCTTGCATCTCCTTGCCGCGGCCGAGCTTGTCGGCATCATTGAAGTCGGCAGTGTCGATCACGCCTTTCAGATCGTTGGCGGCGGCCAGTTCCCCGATGATTTTGTTCATCTTATCGCCGATGTCTTTGCTGCCCTTGAGTGCCACCATATCGGCAAAGCCACCGCCTGCGGGAACCACGATCAGCGGGTTCTTCTGTCCGGCGTACTTGTCCGAAACGTATTTGACGAACAGCATCACCAGCACATAGTCTTTGTACTGCGAAGCATCCATCCCGCCGCGCAGTTCATCGCAGCTTTTCCAGATGGAGGAGTAGAGTTCTGATTTTTTGATGGGCATATTGATTCCTGTTATCACTTCTCACAAGCCGGTGTCACTGCGAGGCAGCTTTACCGCCGAAGCAGTCCCACACTTTGCGAGGAGATTGCTTCAGTCGCTATACTCCTTCGCAATGACATCAATCCAATGAAAAATCTGGAAAAGTCGAAACAAGCAACCCCCTCCCAGCCTTCGCGGAGCACACCTGTCCCGGCGTCTAGGGATATCCGAAGGATGCCCCCAAATTCTAAAAACGGAATTTACCCTTACAGGATGCTTCGCCAGGGGAGGGGAATGAGGGGGGTGGCAGGAAAAAAAAATGAGTTTTCCAGAGTTCTCAGGTAAATCCTGTAAATCTGTGTCCCATTATTCTTTCTCCGACAAGCTGCTAGAACACCGGGGACGATCCTGTACAAGATCATAAACGCATATCCCTGTACAACTCAATTAGAATAAAACGAAAACCTGACTCAGAGTCCGATTGGTGACTCCATGGACAAACAACGCCAAGCCGAAGGTTACGGGCGGGGAGCACGGCCTGATCTGCGTTCGGTCTCCAGGGTTTTTGCGATCACTCTTCAACCGTCACCGTCACGCGCACGCGGTCTGGAAGATCAGTGCCGGTCAGTTTGCGCAGCGCCCACTGCTGAATGTAGAGAGTACCAATGATGTTTGGGCCGTCGCCAGTTTCTTCCTGGTAGCGACGGGTGTTCTTGGTGTCTTTTTCAACTTTGAAGATCAGTTCTAGTTTATCCATTGTGTATGCCTCCTATGGTTTGTGTGCCCTAATTAATGGAATGGGCCATGCGTTTTGGCACTTGATGCTACTTTAATTGTAACCGATTTTTTCGCGACCGACTGTCGAAGGTTTACAAAAACGGTATGATGGTGTGGTTATATTCAGTTCCCCTTATGATGATTCTTCGTCCTCCATTCCAGGGGATAGGAGCCAGGATTTGTAATCATCGTGCGCATCGATGTTGATAAAGGATTCGCGGGTCAGGCAGTATCGGCTAAGAACGGTGGTGGATAAACCGGTTTCGCTGACCAGGTTAGCAATGCGGATGACGTCTTCTTTGAGCATGGCCCCGATCACCGCTACACGCCAGGTGGGATTCTCATGGGCGATCCCTTTGACGTAGTATCCGAAGTTATCCAGGTGGTTGTAATCAATGAGATGAAAGATAGTGTGAATGAAACCCATTTCAAGAAGTTGATCGTAGAAGTTGTAGGCATCCTCGTAATGAATCAAGGCAAAGGTGGTACAAAAATAATCAACCTGGGATGGGATGTCGGACAAACCAGGGCTATCTGACCGGAGTTCATCTTCAATGGCATCGTTTTGCCGTTGGACGATTTCTCCCCATATTTCTTCGCTCCCAGGTTGGTGCATCCAGGTTTCAGGATCGGGTTCGACGAGGACGATCAGATGAAAACTGTACAGCGGCAGTTCAGCGGTAGGGGCATCGCTGATCGTGACTCTGGGGGAGGGTTGGAGAATAAAATTGGCTATGTCCAAATTGTATCACTCAAATTCCCCAAACTGTTTTTACGATCCTTTCGTATCCTCTCCATATCTCAGGGTAACACGAACCCGGTTCCTTGTCAGACCGAGAAAATCGGGCGCATTACCCATCAGGAACCGGGTTCGTCCCTGATTTTTGAAGAGGATACGTTTTTGCAGTGTTGCATTTTTTGATCCTCGCTTCTGTGATTTCATCGACGGATTATACTTGATCTGGCTACATCATACCCTCCAGATTTTCACGAAAATGGGGGGCAACCTCAAACCAGTTGGGGGACCCGATATCGATGGCTGTTTTGATTACCTATAACCGCGCGAAAAGACAGAATGGTTGACCAATCGGTTGGAAAGTTCGCGAATTTAGGGCGCTCCCATTAAATTTGAGACCCTGCAGGAGTGAATTTTTCCACGGCTTTTTTGCCCAAAAGCGCGCACCATAATACCGCAACCTAATAGTGGTTATGTTGCCCAAAATGCCCTTTTAGGGTACAATTAAGTCCGAAAAACAGGCTCTAAGCCCCGAATTTCTAGCACCATAATATTCTAAGGACTAAAAATGGAAATTCCTGAAACCGTTAAACAATGGCTCGACTATCTCGACCAGCAGGGGAAAAGCACCCACACTATCGCAGCTTACCGCCGTGGACTGGCTCACTACATCCGCTGGAACCAAGATACCTACAATAGCGACTTCGCTCCCTCCGCTGTCATCCCCCGGGATGTGCGCGATTGGAAGGCCTACCAGCAAACCGTGGAGAAGGCCGCACCGTCCACGATCAACCAACGCCTGGTGGCGCTGTCCCGCTTCTTCTATTGGGGGGTAGAGCAGGAGATGGCGCGCACGAACCCCACGGCCAGCGTTCACACCCTTGACTTGCCACGGCGCAAACCCAAAGCCTTGTCTCAGAAAGATCAACGCCGCTTCCTACGGGCTGTTCACCAGAGAGAAAATCTGCGCGACATTGCTATTGTGGAGATGTTGGTGGGCACGGGGTTGCGGGTCGCCGAATTGCTTGCCTTGCATGTAGGGAATGTGGATATCAACGGGCGCTCCGGGTGGGTTAAGGTGCGCAAGGGGAAACGCAGCAATCAGCGTGATGTCCCCCTGAAGGCTGAGGTGCGATCCGCTTTGACGGCTTATCTGGCCAGTCATCCCCATGCTGGCGACCCTAATGCTCATCTATGGATAGGACAGCAGGGGCCGCTTCGGGATCGTAGCGCGGTGTTGCGGATGCTGAATAAATATGCTTTCGCTGCCAAGATGGACAACTTTGGCCCCCACGTCCTGCGGCATACCTTTAGCGACAATTACCTGCGGGGAAATCCTGACGACCTGCGCGGGTTGGCCGCGCTATTGGGACACACAAACTTGAATACGGTGATGATCTACACAGAGCCGTCCTTTGACGATCTGGCGGAGAGGGTGGAACGGGCGAGCTAAAACAGCACTCATCCGATAGAATTGATGCGCCAGCAGGCGTAATAGTTTCCACCCATCCACAGCCACAGACAACCCGCCCACCCCAATGGTTTAGGGCTGGTGGTTACGAGACGCTGTAATCGCCTGCAAGTGAGGCATCAAAAACATGCGCAGTGTCTGTACTACAACAAGCAATTCCGGTGTGGACTGCTCTAACCTGCTGCGTTTGACAAACGCTTGCCATTGTGATTGTTTTGCTTTTGCAAAAACATCAGAGAGGGCTACAGGAACATCTGCGGGGATAGGTGTGTTACGATGACGAAACGTGCGCAGGATAGCTTGCCGCAGCGTTTGGCTGTCAAAGTCAAAATTCGTTGTCAACATCCAAAGGTCGTAGAAATCTTTCATGCGGCTGTTTATGCGCCCCAGAAAGACCATCGCTTGCAGTTTTTCCGCCACAATGGTTTCCAGGGGATACCCGCGTAGTTGTGGCTGTGGGAAGGGAAGTAGCGTTGGATACCGTACTTCAACGGAAGCTGGGGTCAACACATCAGCAAAGTCAATATCAACTTGTAATGGAATACGTGCCTTCCCCAGATAAGCCCTTAACTGCACTCGGGCGCCTCCATAGTCGGCGTCTTTTTTGATGATGTGGGCGTGCAAGCTATTTGGGTCAAATGAGATGCCATCAGGCTCCACTTCCACATCACAAATCTCTCGGAAAATTTGCGCAATGTGAACAACATCATTGCTGGTATGTCCCAACAAATCAATGTCCCTGGTGGGACGGAAAGACGGAATATCCAACGTCAGCAGCATTAGCGCCCCTTTGAGAACAAACTGGTTTGCATAGCTAGAGCGGGACAGACGGTACAGAAACCGCTCAATGCCGTACAGCTGGAGCAGATCATTGAAAGGGCGATTGCTTTCTTTGGCTCTGTTTTGCAACCGGGCTTTGACGGATGCAGCCAGACTATTCTCGTTTTTCATACGAGTACCTCCAGATAAGGGCGGATGATCTTTTCGACCCGGTCCATTTGTGCCATTGAAAGCAATTTTTCAACATTGAAATCATCGCTTTGCCGGTAGCATTTCAGGGCTTCCAGGGCCACATCCAGCCCCGTCTTGTTACGGAATTTGAACGCATCGGCCACGCTTTTCTCTGGGCTGTAAATCCGAACAGGCAGTCCTTCTATCAGATGCTCTTCAATACCTGCCTGATATGCCCTGTCAGACAGCCAAACCAGGCGCAAAGGCGGGTAATCCAGGCGCGGCTTCTCGGCATGGTTGGGCAAAGCCAGATAAACCTGGTGAGGAATTTGCATTGTCAATCCGTGAAAAGACAACGCCGATAGCAAGCAAATAACACCTTTCGATACACGCTGGGCTACCACAAGCAAATCTTGATATTGGCTGATGGGCTGGTCCGCCAGTCGGTAAACGCCACGGCTTAGTTGGATGATTTTCCCTGCATCTCGCAAGGCATACAGCGTGCGCGGGGATATGCCCAAATGGACAGCCTGACCGGTTCGCAGCCAGCCATGATGCTGCTTGAAAATCTGAATCGCCTTTTGGATCGTTTCTTTTTTCGGCATAATATTAACTGTATTTATACTAAACTACATCTAATATTATACATCAATACGCGCTGCTTGTTTTCGTCAACCGAAAACGTGCCCAGTAGGGATTGGCGGACATGCTCGCCAAAACAATTGCGCATAATGAGATGGTTGATCACCTTGATTGCCCATATACAAAAGTCACTATGATACAAGATCGTCCCCTGTAGGTTAAACAATCTCCTGATGGTTGGCAAACTCTTTACCGTTATCGAAGGTGATAGGGATTGAAGCTCTGCGTATTCTTCCCCCACATCCAAATACCTCGCCCGAAGATAGACCATCCCGCTCACATCCGTCCACTCCCCCGTGAAGCCATAGCTGCTAACTCCGCTTCCCACGCTCGATAGCACATCCCCATACGGCTGATACCCCTTGACCAGGGTCACGACTCCGCTCTCATCGGTCAACTGCCGCACGGAGCCGAGGGCATCGCCATGATGGTACGTCCAGCCGCCGGAGCCTTGCTCGCCAATGCGACCCAGGCCGTAGAGATACGCGTTCTCTCCATCGAAGAGCACCTGGGTCAGGCCGATTGCAGTATCCAGGGTGTAGGTTGTGGTTTCGCCATCGACGGTCTGCGACACGCGATCACCCATGCCGTTGTAAGCGTAGCTGGAAGATGACTGGGACCCGACAACGGAAGACAACCGGTTGGCGTGATTGTACGTGTACGTGCTCTCCCCATCATTGAGCAAATTGCCGTTCGCGTCCCAGGCGTAGGTCATGCCGTCAACGCTGGTGAGCCGGTTGGCAGTGTCGTAGGCATAAGTGTTCGTGCCAGCCAGAGTGTCCTGCGTCAAGCGATTGCCCACGGCGTCGTAGGTGTAGTGGAAGTAAGCACCATCGGCGTAGTCCGCGGAGGTCAGCCGACTCCAGGGGGTTCATTCAGCAAGTTCAGGACTGGCTCCGGTATAGAAGATGGTGCTATGACAATGTTAGCGTTAGGTCTTACTGGCACGACCACAGTTAACACACCAAAGCTAAAGGGGTTCATGGTCCACGATACTCATATTTCCATACATATGTAGACGATTTTGAAAAAAGAACTAGTTCTTCATTTTGGATTGATTTGCCAGAAATATCCGATGAGCCGGGAACTATTAACACGCCCTCATTAATAAAAAATGTCGTCTCATTTCGGCAAAAGTCAATCCAAATCCCACTTTCTCTACTAACATTCGCACAACTAGACAGTCCAGGTTCGGCAGCACATAAGTTCATCCCTTCTAAATGAAGGTATACAACGCCAATCTCAGAATATTCAAGCCACCAGGGTTGCCATTCGCTTTCATAATTCAATACTGGTGCAACCATGTGGATGATTTGCTTGTATTTGCCATCAGCACGAATAATTATGGTATCACTTTCGATGGTATCACTTACTTCTGGTACCACGTAGGATATAGCTTCCCAGGTGCCAACCAAGTCCATTTCTGAGAATCCTTCTGGAGGTGGTGGACATTGATAATCTTCATCTTTTGAAGTTGACCCGCAGGAACACATGCTGATAGGGATAAGTATTAGAAAAAACAATATTCTATTCATTTATATAACCTCTTAGTGCCCGTAAACAGGATCTGTATAAGCTTTGTAATCATACCATGGCTCTATTTCTATATCTGAATAAAGAAAATCGAATCTTGAATACCTGCAAGAATCACGTTTCTCTTTCCACACATATGTCTGATCCATAATTCCACCTCCCAATTGAAATCCTGTCACGTCTCTATATACCTGTGTTTGTCCACGTGTTCGAGGTTTGAGTATCGAGAGTAGACCTAGACGTTCGTCTTTATACAAAGAATATAAGCTTTCCAATCCAGTGATTTCTCCTCTTTCAAACAATCCCTCAACAGAATTTTCATATTTTTTCGGAAAATGTCCTGCATAATGCGATCCTGAACTCAGATCCGTTCTGTTGTCGATTCGAAAACCAACATACTCACCCATGTCTAAGGTTTTTATCTGGTAATAAAAGGAACCTAATACACAAGTGACAGGTATTACAGAATTAGGGTTCAACATGTGAGCGAAATCCATAAAGCATTGAGCCTGTTCATTATTATAAAACTCATATTCAACTGGTTTATCAGTACCCCCAGACGTGTAATATCCTATTCTTTTATTATCAAGTAGTTTCGACGATGCTAGATCGTAGTTTAAGAATTCAGGGCCATTGAAAACTAAATGATCATCTCCATGCTCAAACAAATACCAACCAAATAAATCTTGGCCTGTCGTTGGAAGATCACCATTAAAGTTAAACCACGATCTATTCCATGAATTCTGATCAAAACCTTTTTTGCAAATTTCAATAGCATCAAGGGCATCAATATTCCTAAGAAGCCATCCTTTTCCAAGTGAATGTAAGTTAAAGCACATCGAAAAAGCTGCAGGGCCAGTTAAACTTGAGACTGAGACAAGCCCCGACGGGTCAATTCGATTAATGGGGTTTGCACCTGCGTAAAGATACAGATTGGATTCCAATTCAGATGGATCTTTCTGGGTAAACCGCCCCATCCCCACATCCAAATACCGCGCCCGCAAATGGATTAACCCTGTGCTATCGCTCCACTCCCCCGTGAAGCCATAGCTGCTGACCCCGCTTCCCGCGCTCGACAGCACATCTCCATACGGCTGATACCCCTTGACCAGGGTCACCAACCCCACTCCCATCCGTCAACTGGCGGAGGGAGCCGAGGGCGTCTCCGTGATGGTAGGCCCAGCCATCGGGACCCTGCTCGCCAATGCGGCCCACGGAATGTGTCAATGGTTTAAGACAACTAATTTCCATGATTTACGCTCTAAAACAAGGCCAAACGATCCATCAGAACCACTTCCTGCAGGCAATTATATTCCTCTGGCCACCCCGTCAAGGGTGGGAACAGGCACATTTCAGAGAAGGTACAAACCGCTCTTGACAGGGCCTCGGCCTACGGGAAACGCTCCAGCAAATGGAAGTGGTACAGCAAATGCGTTCAATGGATCAGGGTGAGTTCCTGCGAGGCTTTTATCGGCGGTTTATCGGAGATTGAACGGCGGTGATAGTTCAAGGTTTTTGTACAATCGAACGAATCGCGTTCACGCCCGTTTCCCATGCAGATGCAAAAGATATGCTTTCCGATGTTGGAAGCAAGTGGTACAGGTTTCGCCTCCAGTCGCGCTCGAACTCATTGCGCCTTGCAAGAAGGTTCTCAAGGCTATGTTCACCCAAAGCGATTTTTTTCGCTTTGAACTTGCCAGCCAGCAATGGCTTGACCGCATTCAGCGACACCCCGCCTTTGGAAATAAGCTGGTAAATGTCAAATAAGTCTCGCGCAATGGCAAATCGTCTTTGCCCACTAATCGCCCGTAACTTCTCGGCCAGCATTTCTTCCAAAGCATAACACGGGATGGTGATCCCAGAGAGTAAATCGCGATCTCCATAAGGGTGGATGATTTCTCGCCTAACCACCGGCAATCCGATGTATTCGCCACGGGAGATGTCCAGGCGAATTGCTCGCGGATCGCCACGCCAACGTAATGGGCCCCGGTAGTACAAGCGTATCTGAAAGGATTCCGAACCGTATTCATCATTCACCACTTCAACCCTGGGAGGCCGCACAGCGAAATCCATACCGAAAACGTCCTGCAAACGATGAGTGGTGCGGGTCAGCAGGCTTTGCAGCATGTTTCGAGTAAGATGGGCTTCGGCTGTAAAGTCCAGGTCTTCGGAAAACCGATAATCCGGGAAATAGCATTTCCGCAGGCAGGTTCCGCCCTTGAATCGCAGGCGTGTCGCTTTTTTGTCTTGATACCATTGGCTGATGAAACAACCCAACACATCATCCAAATCTACTACCATCGGATCAGCAGATCATGTCCCAGCCCATCGGCGAAGTTCGGCTTCAGAGATCATTATTTCCCTCCAAGGTTTTAGTATTCACTCTTATTCGCCAGCGGGTAACGACCGGGCCAGTCTGCGCCCCTCCGGGTTCCAGCCAGGCGATGCCCTGGGTTAGTTTTTCTTTCCAATCTGCCAACCGGATTTCCTTGTCTGGCATGGGGATGCCCAACCGCTCAACCAAATAGCCTAGACGTTTGTAAACTGCACCAGAATCAAAACGATCAAGATACGCATCTAATTTTTCCCAGTCGAGTATGTTTATTGCTTGCAACACCTGGGCGATCTGCAGAATACCCCCGCAAAGTTCAGGCCGGTCACAAGCATCCACCAGGGTTTTCTCACGGTCAGTGATTCCAAAGGACATGCCGTTACTGGATTGCGTTTGAATGCCAAAGAATCTATTGGGCTTGATTGTGACAAACTGGTACCGTACACCCAATATGTCTTCTTGGGATGAACTCCGGCGAGAGACAGTTTGGACGAAGACCGTTCGAGGAACCTGTTCGGTCATGTTCCAAAAATGTAATGCCGTCCAATATGCGATAGCCCCTTCAGACACCAGTTGCGTACCAATCACCAGGGGATCATCACTCCACTGACCTTC
>JBDRGC010000133.1:0-4525 GCA_043818215.1 Chloroflexota bacterium
GTTGGGGTTACTGCCTCAACACCCGATTACTTGCCTGTCTGTAGATATCATCCAGGATGGAGAGCACGGCCAATCCAGGTGGAAGGGCGGGCTTTTCCACACTCAGTTCATATCCCATGGTTAGGAGCGTCTCGCCAGCGATGGATTCGAAGATGCAGCTCTCCTTAGCGGACATGAAGAACTTGTTTTTCCACAGCCCCATGCTATCAGTTTGGATAGGGTAGCCGTCGAGCATAGCCGATTCGTAGGGCATAGACCTGCTAGCCATCCAGCCCGACGATCTCATCCGCCTCGATCCTGACGTCCCATTCCTGGATAATGGGCTGGTTATTGAGCAGTTCGACCGCCTGACGCAGATGGCCGAACCAGTACCGTCGCAGGAAAGGATAATAAAGCTGGGAGATGAAGTTTTTGGGGCCACTTCAGTTCGTCTTCAAACGTAGCTTATTCGGAAGATCATTGGCGCAAACCACATCCTTGCCGTTATTAAATAGAGCCATTGCAAAGTGGTGTTTGGCATAACAGCCAATTTCCCAAATCTTCTGCGGACACGATCTGGAAAAACCAGTTCAAGACATAAACCTGCGGCCTGAATTGCATGTGTATAGTCGCGCAATGTATAGACATGGTCCATATGCTGGTGCTTCTCGCGCTGATACAGCGCGTTTCTCTTTTTTTGCTTAAGCATAAGACATCCGACTACGTCTTCAACTATAAAACCGAAGCCACCGGGTTTGAGAATTCTTGAGACTTCGGCGAAAACTGAAACCAAGTCTTCGGTATGGTGAAACGAGTTAATGGAGAAAACACAATCGATACTGTGATCTACAAACGGAAGATCTTCCATCAGACCTAATACGCGCTCAAAATAGATTCCTTCATACGCGAAAAAAACATCAGCACTGCTTAATCCTCTATACATTCCCTGAACAATATCAACTGCAAATGCATTATATCCTTTCTTTGCGAAGTACCTCGTCGACCAACCAGTGCCTGCAGCGAGATCAACTAAAGTACAACCCTGACCACTAGGAAAGAGGGAGAACACTTGATGAAAGAGATCAGCCTTCCGTTCCCCACTGACAAAACTGGGGTGGCCAGCTGGTAGTTCGGGCTCGTTAAGCAATATATCATCATTATAATATTCTGGAAGTTTTGAATAGATATATTTTCCGGTACCCTCACTTGAAATGATTTCTTTAGTTACAGAGTCAGGGGTTCTTTTTCTGAAATCCGCGATTCCGCCTAAAATAGTATATGAACAACCACAATTGTGACAATGTAACTCTCCTACACGTACTTCCAATAAATTCACCTCGGTTTCACGGAAATCCCAGACTGAAGCGCTACACTCAACACAACGTAGAGAATAGATATTTGAGCGTTTCATACTTTACTCCTTACCAATGATTAGGCTACGGATAAAACCTTTTCGTAATCTACAACAACCCTCTCCCAGGAAAAGTCCGAACGAATACGAGCAAATGATATATACTTTTTTTGTACATCCACACTTCTCTTTAGCAAAAACATCAGCATCTGTGCAATCCCTTCCTGGGTGGGATCGGCAAGGTGAAGACGGCCTTTACTCTGCTCATAAAGTTCTACTACTCCCCCCACTCGCGTAGCCAGTACAGGTTTGCCCGCAGCCAAAGCCTCTAACGCTACAATACCAAAGGGCTCCCAGCGGGAGGGCACGACTACAAACTGACAGCCATTCAACAATTGCACTACTTCTTCGGGAGTGGCGCGCCCAAAAAAGATAACACGCCCCCCCAATCCTAATCTACGGGTCTGAGCTATCAGATGCTCCCGCTCTTCACCATCACCCGCCAAAATTAAATCCACATCCGGGTTTTTTAGCGCAACCTGGGCGAAGGCCTCGAGAAGCATATCGAAACCCTTCTGGTAGCTCAACCGTCCATAAGCCAAAATATAATGTCTGGGATGCGGGTAGAACGTTTTATCTTCGAATCGATCTGGGTCAATTCCGTTATGGATGGCAACCCCTTTATTTTTCACCGAGGGCTCCCATTCAATGGCTTGGTCCAATAACCACTGGGAACAGGCAGTGACTGCGTCTGCCTGAAGAAGGATGGCACGCAGCCCCGGATTATCGGTTCCATTTCTTACCCAGGGCAGGAGGTCATCCCCGTGCAGGGAGACTACCAGGCGAAAACGGTAACGCTGCCTCAAGGCAAGGATAAACGGGATCTGGCTAAGCGGGTAGTGGACATTGACGACCTCCGGGCGGAATCGTTTCATCAGTCGTTTCAGTTCTAGCAAGGTGGCGGGATAAAACCAAAAAGAGGCCAGGAGGAGATCAAGGCGGCGTTGTTTCAAGTGGGCAAAGGATGGTTTCAAGAATAGCAGGCGGCGGATGGGTACCTGATCCATCTGCTCCCCGGCTGGCAGTGAGCGGGGGTAGCGGTTGGTAATCACCCGCACCGTATGCCCTAGCCGGGTCAATCCCCTGGCAAGATTGTGGGAAACGGTCTGTAAGCCACCGAGAACGGGTGGGTAGGAGGAGGGAATAAGCAGGACACGCATTGTTAGTGAAACTTACTTCTCAGCAAAAAGCATAACGCTTTCTTTCAAATTTGAAACTACTTCGAGATCAATTGCTGTTTCCCTGTAGTGACTATCCTGGCGCAATGGCAATCCTCTAATCGTGAAACCATAATCTAACAATAGTCCAACCACATCAAGTGGAGTATGTCCAAAACTGTAAATACTGCCATCCCCCGAGTGCAAGTGTAGCTCGCAATATATTTTCAAATGGTCTTTCGCCATTATTCTTTTCATTCCTTTTAGTACAAGAAATTCTGCACCTTCTACATCTATCTTGACCATATCCGGATACTGCATCCTATTATCTTTCGGTTCGGTCATTTTTTGACGAGATTTTAGAAATGGGGTAAGCTTCTGGTATGACCGAAGCACTTACCATCACGACAGAGCGAGTAGATGACATTCCGGTTTTGGCGGCGAACATGGAGAAGATGGGCGTTGCAGCGTTGGTGGACGAACATTTCCTGCCACACGGGAATTGGGGGGGAATCAGCCTGGGCCGAGTGTGTAGCGGTTGGCTGGTGCATATTCTTTCGGAAGCTGACCATCGGATGAACCATGTTCAACCCTGGGCTGAAAAGCGCCGAGAGACTTTGCGGGGCAGTCTGGGAGGGGATGTCAGCGCCCAGGATTTCACGGATGATCGGTTGGAGATTGCTCTGGATGCGTTGAGCGACGATGAGCATTGGGCGGGTTTTGAGACTGCGTTGAACCGCAGGACGGTGCGGGTGTACGATCTGAAACCCAAGTGTGTCCGGCTGGATGGTACGACTGCCAGCGGTTACTGGACGGTGACAGATGCGGGACTGTTTCAGTTGGGGCACAGCAAGGACCACCGGCCTGATCTGCCACAGTTGAAGGTGATGCAGGCGGCGCTGGATCCGTTGGGGATGCCGCTTGCCACGCTGGTTGCATCGGGCGAAACGGCCGATGACCCGTTGTACATTCCTGCCATCCAACAAGTCCGGGATGGACTGGAAAGGCGGGGGTTGCTGTATGTGGGAGACTGCAAGCTGATGGCATTTGAAACCCGGGCTTACATACAAGCGGGCGGCGATTATTACCTGGGGCCATTCTCGAAAGTGCAAATACCGGACGAGACCCTGGAGACCTATTTGAAGTCGGTTTGGAGCGGTGAACAGGCTCTGACGCCGGTTTGCCGCCCCACGCCAGAGGGTCAGCCGGAAAAGATCGCCGAAGGCTATGAGTTGACCCAGAGCTTGACCGCCACGGTCGAGGATAAAACGATCACCTGGGTCGAAAGATGGCTGGTGATCCGCTCGTTGCGACATGCCAGAGCGTCTGAGGCAGCTTTGCAAGCCCGTCTGACGAAAGCCCAGGCTGCTCTGGAAGCATTGAACGAACACAAGCAGGGCAAGCGACGCTTGGCCGACCTGGAGACTTTGCGCCAGGCAGCCGAGAAGATCGTCCAGCACTATCAGGTAGAGGGGATGCTGAAGCTGAGTTGCACTGAAAGCGTGGAGGAACACCAGGTTCGACGGCACAAAGAACGTCCGGCAGAGACCCGCGTCGAACGCCATCTGTCTGTCCAGGTTAGCCGGGACGAAGCTGTTATCCAAAAGGCGCTGGCCCGCTTGGGCTGGCGCGTGTATGGCACCAACCAACCGGTCGAACAGCTTTCCCTGGAGCAGGCGGTCCTGGCGTACCGGGAAGAATACCTGGTTGAACGCGGCTTTGGACGGCTCAAAGGGAAACCCTTGTCGTTGACCCCCATGTACCTGCAGGACGATCGCCGAGCGACAGGCCTGATCAGGTTGTTGACGATTGGGTTGCGGGTCTTGACCCTGTTTGAGTTTGATGTCCGGCGACGTTTGACCGAGCGGTATGAAAAACTGGCGGGGCTGTATGCCGGCAACCCCAAAAGAACGACGGCGCGCCCCACAGCAGAAAGCTGCTGGAGGCTTTCAAAGGGATTCACCTGACCGTCGCCACG
>JBDRGC010000134.1:0-3190 GCA_043818215.1 Chloroflexota bacterium
GTGTACGATATAATAATAATCTCGGTTATTCTATCAATTGATCTCATTATCGTGGCATAAAAAACATCCCCCCCCACAACGCCCTTCCGGTGGTATCATCACTGGTATGTTCAAGCCCGTACATTGGAAAACCTTTCCCCGTGACTTTCTCCATATCCAAATCGGCTTTGCCCTCTTCGGTTTCTCCATTGCGCTGCTCATCCAAGGGAATTTGGGAACTAGTGCTTGGGCTGTGTTGGATGTCGGACTCTCGAAAATCCTGAATGTCTCCCCCGGCACGATGACCGTCGCCTCTGGGTTTGCTGTGCTTTCGGGTGCGCTGCTGATGCGTGAGCAGATCGGTTGGGGGACGCTAGCAAATATCCTCAGCATCGGCCCGTGGCTGGATCTTGCTCTCAAATTCCTCCCATCTGTGGAAAACAACCTGCTCTTGCAATCCACAATGCTGCTCATTGCCATCTTCATGATGGGTAACGCCAGTGCGATCTATATCGGCGTGAACGCGGGCGCAGGTCCACGCGACAGCTTGATGCTGGGGCTCAAGCGCATAACAGGCGTCAGTGTCCGTATGGCGCGCACGATTATCGAGGTCACGGTCGTTACCATGGGCTGGCTCATCGGCGGACCAGCAGGCGTCGGCACGGTCGTTTTCGCGCTGCTGATAGGTCCCGCCGTGCAGTGGGGATTCAAGATATTCAAGGTTGAAATTCCAATATCGACGGCTTTTTGAGGGTAGGCCCTACTTTGACGCTCGATAAACTCAACCCCGGCTGGCACACTCTCACGCTAGAAGCCGCTGACAGCGACGAGTTCGTCTCGCAAGATAGCGTGGAGGTTTTCATGGGGTACGAGATTTACCTGCCGCTGGTGATGAGGGAAAGCCAGGTTGGGTTGGCAAAGTCGATGATGAGGGGATGGTGAGATAGGCAGAAGTTAAAGACGGACGCCGCTCCTTCGTGGAACGGCGTCCGTTCAAACCTGCAAGAGTGAGCTTTCTGGGTAGTGATGGCGCTAGACAGTAATTTCCCAATCGTCTAGTTTCAACCCTGTAACCCTACCAAATTCACGGGTATTGTGAGTTACAAGGATCACATTATGAGCCACAGCAATTGCGGCAATGAGTAAATCATTCGGGCCGATTGGGGTGCCTCGCTTTTCCAAACCAGCCCGAATGATACTGTAAGTATCTGCCGCTTTGTCATCAAAGGGAAGTGACACAAATCGGTTCACAAACTGCTGCTGCTTTGCCAAAGTTTTCGCCTGGTTTTGACTCTTCCTTGCCCCATAGAACAATTCAGCCTTGACCACAGAGCACAACACAATTTCTTGTGGGTGCGTGGAAAGGATGCGCTGATGCAATTTCTCAGACCGACCATTCATAAACTTGATACAGACATTCGTGTCAAGCAGGTATTTCATTCCATCGCCTCGCGGATTTCATATTTTCCTTGTTCACCACGTTCGATCGGATCATCAGCCAAACATCCATACATCTGTTCGACAAAATGGCGCCAGTCTCTCGTTGAGACGTCGTATTGAGAACTGGTTGCAACATGAGGCGATATTGTGATGGTATCTAGTGGTTTAATAAAAGCTTGTACGATTCTGAAAAGAACCTCCAGGTAACTGTCTTGAATTTTATCGATCTCTGTTTTAATTAATTCTCTTGTGATTAGCATCGTTTTGACCTCGCTGTTGTAGTTCATGAAGTTGCTTATGTTTTGCATCTTTTCACTTCATGAGTATAGCGCAAAATCAGGCCGGACACAAGTTCACAAACTCACCTGTCACAAACTCACCTTTCGATATTACAAGGAAATCGAATCATCTCCAAAAAGTAGCGATAGTACACAATTCGGCAGCGGGGTGTGACGGAGTAGCGGATTATGGACAGCGGAGTGTACCGGGGTAACGGATTATGGGTAGCGGACTGGAACGGATAAGCGGAGGGCTGCGAGGACGAATCCGCTACTTCACTATTATCCGCTGCCCAGTTTCCAGGGGGCGTATACAGAAGTTGGGGGAGCACAGCCAAGCAACCACAGATTTACCCAAAGGGCACGATGTCACGGATTGCACCGATAAAACATATAAAAAAATCTGTGAAATCTGTGTAATCTGTGGTTAAAAAGCGCATATAACTGTTCTCCACCAACTTGTAAATGCGCCCGTTGCCAGGTTCTCTCCCTGCCATAATGGAGAGGATACAGATAGTTCTTTTTCGAACAGGTATATAATTCGATCTGTTCAGGAATGAGAATTAAATAACTTACGCGTTTGCATCCTAACGCGAGCGCAGGTTGAGTAGCGCAGGCACACGCTTTTTGTGCCGGAGCGTATACCTATGCAGGTACTGCGCACCTGCACTGCGTGCGGCGCAAGTGTCGAAACCCAGCGGATTACGGCAAATTTGCCCATTTTCAAACCCCGTTTGGTTTACCCCTGCGGGGCACTACGTCGACACCGTACCTGCGTTCGGTGCAGGTGCGCAGTGCCTGCATAGGTATATGGCTCTTCGTCCCTCCGAGCCTACTCAACCGGCACTACGCCCAAATTTGGAAATGGGTAAGTTATTAATCACCGTTCCTTAGCACTCACCTGCAATCTCGAAGGACACAGGGACGATGCCCTGTGCCAGGATAGTATGGCGGGCGGTGTCATGGTATCCCGCAGCGACGAGGTTTGGAAATCTGTCCTGAGTGTGTCGAAGGGTCTCGGCTACTTTGCTAGTCAAACCGGGAATTGCTGCCCCCGTAATCGAATTGAACTTCAAAGTGCAGCGCGATACACGCGTTACCTTAATCCAAAACCAGCCTGACGCAATACCTCCCGCAAGTGGGGACGGATAATTTGCGACACCCGCCGGGCGGAGTGTCCCATCCAGCCGTAATTTTCCTCGTCATCCTCCCCATCGGCAGATGACACCTGCCGCCCTTCGTAAATGCCGGTTTCGATCATCGCCCGGTCATATTGACGCAGGTATCGCTCCTCACCACTGACAGCGTAAGTTTCCCAGTGGAGCACGGTTTCCAGGGGCAACCTGGGGCGGACAAGCGGCGGCGACACGGGCCATCCCAAGGTCATGCCACATAGGGGGAAAGACAGACGTGGCAATTCCAACAACTCGATGACTTCTTGTAGGCTGTTACGGATAGACCCGATAAAGCAGAAACCCAGCCCCAAAGATTCG
>JBDRGC010000135.1:0-13643 GCA_043818215.1 Chloroflexota bacterium
CGACCACCATATCCCATACCCCTGACCCCTGCTCCCCAATCCCCAATCCCCAATCCCCCATCCCCAATCCCCAATCCCCAATCCCCAATCCCCAATCCCCAATCCCCAATCCCTGTTATCCTGATCGCCCAACCCCTGGTATAATCCTCCCGTGGCTCGAAAAAAATACCCCCAAGATCTATCTGCTGAAGAACTCCGTCGCTTGTTGGTGGAAAAACGCCGTGCCTCCCGTCAGGAACGCCTGGAGCGTTTCCGCAAAACCGGGCGGGTGGTGACGCTGGCTTCGGACCTGGAAACGACATCTCTGGACGGTTTGCGGACCAGCCCTCTGCTGGAATCCGAAACCGAGGAGGAAAATCCACCTCCCCGCCGCAGACGGACGCTGGATGTTCTTTTGCTGCTGGTGGAAATCCTGGCTGTGCTTGGGCTGGTGTTTGTGCTGTTCAATGGATTGGACATCATCCGCGAACTAAATCGAGAGGTAGCACAGGCGCTGGAAATGCCCACCCTGACTCCCACTCCGTTGGTGCAGGCCGTGGTGCTGCCTTCGGGACATATTCCCCCCAATGCCCTGGGCGGAGCCAAACCCAATGATGCCGAAATTCCTGAACACTTGCGGCCACTGGTGCAATCGCGGGCCAGCCTGCCAATCCCAACCCCCGGCCCGGCGCAGGCCAATCGCATTCAAATCCCAGCCATTGGCGTGGACGCGCCAGTTGTTCAGGGTGACGGGTGGGAGCAATTGAAAAAGGGGGTAGGGCAGCATATCGGCACGGTCAACCCCGGGCAAGACGGCAATATAGTTTTCTCGGCACATAACGATATCTTCGGCGAGATTTTCCGTGACCTGGACCAGCTCCAACCGGGAGATGAGATCATCCTGTATACCAGCCAACGTTCCTATACTTACGTCATCACCGGGTGGGAGATCGTGGAGCCGACCGATGTGCAAGTTATGGATTCTGGTGCAAAGCCGGTGGTCACGCTTGTTTCCTGTCATCCTTACATGATAGACGACCAGCGCATCGTGGTGCAGGGGCGTTTGAAGAGTGGAGGGTGAAAAGCCCAGCATTGCGTGCTATAATGTTTACACCTCTATTCTGACCTCATGCCCAAGCTCAAGGAAGAAAACTATGGTAACCCCTGCAACCCCTGTACTGACAGAAATTGTCGAGCAAGTCAAAATACTTCCTGATAACCTCCAATATCAAGTATTGACATTTGCGCGAACGCTGAGAACACTTACGCAATATGGAACGCCGGGTAAGGCCTTGCTCCAATTTGCAGGGAGTATTCCTGCTGAAGATGTAGACAAAATTCGACAAGCCATTGAAACTGGTTGTGAGCAGATAGATTGGAATGAATGGTAAATATCTGCTGGATACCAGCATCATTGTGGAGCTTTTTGCAGAGGATGAGGTTGTAATTGAGCAGTTAAGAAAAACAGAGAGCACATTCATTCCATGTATTGCGATCGGTGAGTTATATTACGGTGCGCGGAAATCTACTCGCCAGACAGAGAACCTGAAACAGGTAGAACGATTAGTTGTAACAGGCGTTGTGCTGCCATGCGATGGAGAAACGGGATATTGGTACGGGATTGTAAAAGACAAGTTGCGTAGGATAGGCAAACCTATTCCAGAGAATGACATTTGGATCGCGGCATTAGCCCTGCAACACGAATTGATATTAGCCACGAGGGATAAACATTTCGAAGTAGTCGATGGGTTGGAAACGGCATTATGGTAAACCAAAGCAAGGATACCCCCGATATGAATAAAACTTGGAGCAATTCTTTCCGATATTGGATACTCTCGATACTGATGATAGCCTTGGTGGCATTGATATGGTTTGCCCGTGACCTGATTGCCCCGCTGGTAATCGCCGCGCTCCTGGCCTTTGTGCTCAATCCGGCCATCGGTTACCTGACACAACGCACGCGGTTATCCCGTCCCTTAGCGGCAAGTATCGTCTTAGTGATCGGGCTGAGTGCATTGGCGGCCCTGCCTGCTCTCATATTGCCGAGTCTGGTGTCTGAAATCCAGATTTTGTTTGCTGATCTGCAAAATATCCTTTCTCAAATCCAGGAACTTCTCTCCCAACCGGTACTTATCCTGGAATGGGAATTTCATCTTGAGAGCTTGCTGCCTGACCTCACCCGGCTGTTCTCTGAAGGTGTCACCGCATTTCCTGAAAGCGCATACCATATTCTAGAAGCCACAACCAAAAACCTGATCTGGGGTTTGGTAATCATAGCTGCCACTTATTATCTGATGCGTGACTGGGCGCGGCTGTATGATTGGATGCTCAACCTGGTACCGGAACCTTACCAGCCGGACGCCCACCAAATTTACTTGGAAATCAAGCAAGCCTGGCAGGGGTACCTGCGAGGGAATCTGGCATTGATGTTAATCGTCGGCGTGGTGTTTACTCTGGCCTGGGTTGCCATAGGTTTGCCAGGGGCGCTGATTCTAGGAATCACAATGGGCGTACTCACGATCATTCCAGACCTCGGCCCAGCCATTGCCGCTGGTTTTGCGGTGCTGGTGGCGTTGTTCGAAGGCTCCACCTATCTGCAAATCTCCAATTTCTGGTTTGCGCTATTGGTCGCCGGTATTTATTTGCTGCTGATCAATATCAAAGGTGTCTGGTTACGGCCGCTTATCTTCGCCCGCAGTGTGCATATGCATGATGGCTTGGTGTTTATTGTCATCATGGCAGCCGTGGTGCTTCAGGGTATCCTGGGAGCATTGGTCATCGTGCCTGTTTTGGCTTCGGTCAGAGTCGTAGGACGCTATGTGCTTGCCAAACTGATCGATACAGACCCCTTCCCGGAGATAACTGATAGCCCACTCTCCCCGCCTGACCCGCGTGGGGGTGCGGTTCGCCGGGAAAAGAAATCCGCAGAAATATGCGAGGACGAAGCAGCATGACTCTCCCAGAATCTACTGAAAACTCGCCCTCCTGGGGTGCAAATATCAAATTGATCGTGGGCTTGACCTTCGTGGGAATCGTGGCGGCCTTTTTGGTGCGTTTCCACACCATCGTGGTCCCCGTCCTTTTGGCGTTCATTCTCACATACTTGCTCCATCCCCTGGCATCCAGTTTGAGCAACGCCACCCGCCTGTCCTGGCGAATGTCAGTCAATGTGATCTTTCTGGTTTTGATGATTGCTTTGATCGTCCTGTTCACTTTGAGCGGACTGGCTATTGTGCAACAATTTCAGAGCCTGATTAGAGTTGTCGAAAGATTCATCGCAGATTTGCCAGACCTGGTTGCCGATTGGTCGACGCGTGTTTACGCAATCGGCCCGTACCAGTTGGATGTATCCCAATACATGTCCCAAACCAGTTTAGAGTCGCTAACTTCCGAATTGCTTTCAGCCGTACAGCCAGTATTGGGGCGCGCCGGCGGACTATTAAGTACGCTGGCCTCCGGGACGGCATCTATTTTGGGATGGGGATTTTTCGTGGTGTTGGTGTCTTATTTCGTGCTCACCGACATGCGGAAGTTTCCCAATCGCCTGGTATCTATCGAAATTCCCGGATACGGTGCCGATATCCGCCGTTTGGGCCGCGAGCTGGCCCGGATTTGGAATGCCTTTCTACGGGGGCAAGTGATCCTGTTCACACTGGCGGTTTTGGTATATACCGTGCTCCTGACGGTTTTGGGGATGCGGTATGCGCTGGGGTTGGCGCTGCTGCAGGACTGGCTCGTTTTGTGCCTTATGTTGGTTCCTGGGTCACCTGGACGATGACTGTACTGGTAGCTATCTTCCAGGGCAGCAATTATTTCCACCTGGATGCCTGGTATTACGCCATATTAGTTGTTGTGTTGGCAATCATTATCGACCAGATTTTCGACAACTTTATCTCGCCGCGCATCTTCGGTCAGGCGTTGGGCGTACACCCTGCCGCGGTGCTGGTGGCGGCTATCATTGCGGCTAATTTGCTTGGTTTGGTAGGAGTTGTGCTGGCAGCCCCGGTGTTGGCGACTTTAACGCTGGTGGGACGCTATGTGGCCCGCAAGATGTTCAACCTGGACCCCTGGCCCGAACCGGAGGGTGAAACCAAATCAATCGAATATCCTTGGGCGAAGTGGGGGCAGCGCTTGCAGGCACTGGCGCGTGCCATCCGCGCCCGATTGAAGCGCGGTGCGAGTGGCGAGTAGCGGATGGCAAGCGGCGAGTGGCGAGTGCGCAAGTGGCAAGTGGCAAGTGCGCAAGTGGCGGGTGGCGAGTTGCGAGTTGCCACTCCCCAATCCCCAATCCCCAATCTTCAATCCCCAATCCCCAATCCCCAATCTCCAATCTTCAATCCCCAATCTCCAATCTCTATTTCTCCTTCCCCAACCCATACAACACCTCCGCCACCCCAATCGCGCCCTCCCAACCATGCCCGTGATCTTCCACAGACCACCAGGCTGAGAGCACCGCTTGCGCCATCCCCCACCCCAACATCCGCTGCCGCTCGAAACCCAACATCTCGGATAATATATCCACCCTGCGGGCCTGAATGGTTTTCATATCCGGCCTAGTGTGGAATTCCCCCCACGGGTTGCGCAGCAGCGCGCCAACCTCGTATTCGCGCTCGCCGATCACACCCTTGGGGTCAAGGGCCAGCCAGGGTTGGCGCGTGGCTGAGAGGATATTCCAATGGTGCAGGTCACCGTGCAATAATACCCGTTCGCCCATCGAGGGGATAAACTCAGCCAGGATTTGCTCCGCGGCGTCCACCAGATATTCGGGGAAAGGGCCGGTTGTACCGCCAAAATGGGGGCCAAGTTTCTGCAACCCGGCGGTCCAGCTTTCGACTGTCAGCAGGGGACGGGCATCTGTCACTGGCCGCCATAGTTGCTGCATCACTTGTGCCGCAATCCGAGTAGCTTGCTCGTCATCTTCTACGGTCACTAACTCGACCCCAGGCCGGATACGCTCTAACAAAAACACCTGCCGCTCGAAATCGACTTCTAGCAATCGAACCATGCCGCGCCCCGCGCAAAGCTGCAAAGCGTGCATCTCGGAGAGCAGTTCGCGGTTGGGGAACCCCAGCTTGAGAACCGCCTCGCTGCCATCGGCCCGAACCGCGGGGGCAACGTAATTGTACGAAAGTGGGAAAGGCGGCCTTAGAGTCAACGACCAGCGTTGGGCGTACTCGTGCAGCGTGGAGGGTAGAGCGGAGAGCCAGGCGCGGCCCTCATCGCTATACATCTCGATCATACAATTGGCAAAGTCAGTGGGGATAGAATACATGGCAAGTGGCAAGTGGCAAGTGGGTAGTCAATGTCATTTATTTAAGCCATCGGCGGATTACGAATCCGCCTGGAGCATGTTAGAAAACCTGTTTTGTTCCTGTCGGATCCGTCCCCCAAGGGGATGCTGCGCGATGATCCGACAGACACCAATCCTTAACTTAATGACATTGAGTGATGCGTGAAACATGATGCGAGAAGTGCGTGGAGTGCAGCGCGTGGTGCGTAAAGCCACTGACCTCCACAAAATCAATCTCCAATCTACAATCTACAATCTCCAACCTCCAATCTCCAATCTCCAACCTCCAACCTCCAATCTCCAATCTCCAACCTCCAATCTCCAATTACAGAAAGAGAAAACCAATGAAACCCACCATCACTATTACAAATATCAGCAAGTCTTTTGGAGACGTACACGCCGTAAACGATGTTTCCTTCGACGTGTATCCCGGCGAGATTTTCGGTCTCCTCGGCCCGAACGGGGCCGGCAAAACCACCAGCATCCGTATGATGCTGGATATTTTCCGCCCCGACAGTGGCGAGGTTTCCATCTTCGGCGGGGATATGGACGAGGTTAAGAAAAACCGCATCGGCTACCTGCCCGAAGAACGCGGCCTGTACAAAGATCTCAAACTGGAGCAAACCCTGGTGTTCCTGGCGACGCTAAAAGGCATGGACGAGAAAACCGCCCGCACCCGCCTCGCAGACTGGCTGAAGCGCTTCGACCTCTACGAAAACCGTCAGACGAAAATCCAAGACCTCAGCCGCGGGATGCAGCAAAAGGCCCAATTCATCGCCACCCTGATTCACGACCCCGACCTGATCGTGGTGGACGAACCCTTCTCAGGACTTGATCCGGTCAACACCCGGATGGCAAAAAGAATCATCGAGGAGCAGCGCCAGGCCGGGAAAACCATCATCATGTCTACACACCAAATGCACCAGGTAGAGGCATTGTGTAACCGAATTGTGCTGATCAGCGCAGGACGCACGATACTCTACGGGGAATTAGACAAGATCAAACGCGACTTCGCCGGGAACGCGGTGGTGGTCGCAGGGCAGGGGGATTTCGCCAATCTCCCCGGTGTGCAGGAATCGCGCCGGGACAACGGAGAGTGGCACCTGATCCTGGAAAGCGGAACCAGCCCGCAAGACATCTTCCGCTTCCTGGCATCGCGAGACGATATCAGCATCGAGCGCTTCGAGATCGCCGAACCATCCCTCGACGATATCTTCGTCTCAGTGGTGCAGGGAGATGGCGATATCGGAGGGGACAATGCGTAAGCTCTGGCTGGTTGCCAAACAAGAATATCTCAAACGGGTCGCTAAACGCTCTTTTCTCATCGGCACGCTGCTGATCCCCATTGTTTTTGGAATCATCATCGGGGTAACCATTTTTATCTTCGAGCGCGATAAAGACGAAAATCCCTTTGGCTTTGTCGATCACAGCGGCGTTCTCGCGGCTGGCCTGATCCCCGAAAGCGAAGACGCTATGATCGAAATGCGCGCCTTCCCCGACGAAGCCTCGGCGCAGGCCGCGCTGGAGGCCGGAGAAATTCAGGGCTATCACGTCATCCCGGGGGACTTTTTGGAAACCCTGGAAGTTGATCTCTATTATTGGGACGAACGGCCCAACCGGGATGTGCTGATCGCTTTCGATGATTTCGTGCGGGCCAACTTGCTCCCCAACGGCCCCAACACCCTCCAGCAGCGCATCATCGACGGCACGGTGTTGAATATACGCTCTGTGGACGGAAGCCGGGAGTTCAGCGAAGAAACCGGTTTCTTCAACGTGATATTTCCGCTGGTTGCAGCCATGTTTTTTATCTTTGTTGTGATGGGCGCATCTGGCTATTTCCTGCAAGCCATCACGGACGAAAAAGAAAACCGCACCATGGAAATAGCCATCACCTCGCTCTCGCCCGAACAGCTTATCGGCGGAAAATCGCTGGGGCTGCTGGGAGTTGCCCTCACACAAGTCTCCGTCTGGGTATTATCGATTGCGGTGGCCTGGATGGTTGCCAATCAGACGTTCGACGGACTCCAAGACATTCGCCTTCCCTGGGATATTATGCTGGTATTTGTATTCTTCTTTGTGCCCACCTTTGCCCTCATCGGCGGAATGATGACAGCCATCGGTGGAGCGGTCACCGAGCTACAAGAAGGGCAGCAAATCGCCGGAATTCTGAACCTGCTCTTCACCTTCCCATTGTTCATCATGGCGATAGTAATGTCTGATCCCAACAGCCCGTTTCTCATTTTCCTGAGTTTCTGGCCGACCACATCTTTCCTCACCATTACACTGCGATGGGGCTTCACCATCATCCCGATCTGGCAATTAGCCCTCAGTTGGATCACACTGGTAGCCGCGGCGGGGGTCAGCGTTTGGGCCGCGGCGCGCATCTTCCGCATCGGCATGTTACGCTACGGGCAGCGGATGACCTTTGAAGCGGTGCTGGCCGCCATCCGCCCGTCAAGCAGCAGTCAAAGGTGATCCCATGCGCAATACTATTCTGATAATCAAACACGAAATCATCACCACGCTGCAAAAGCGTTCTTTCTGGGTGATGACGATCCTCTTCCCAGCAATCATCATGCTGCTCTCCGTGGGGTCACAATTCATAGGCCAGAAAGCCATCGAAACCGCAGAAGAATCGGCCTCTTCTGTCGAAGATACCGCTGACGGAATACCCATTGGATACGTGGACGAAGCGGGGGCCATTGACGCCCTTCCAGCGTGGTTGCCCTCAGGATACCTGGCAGCCTACCCCGACGCGGACGCTGCCCAGGCAGCCCTCGAAGCGGGTTCCCTGCGGCAATATTATCTCATCCCCGAAGATTTCTACGAGACCGGTGAGTTCATCCTGGTTGACAGCGACTTCCAACCCATGCGCAGTAGCAGCAACGCCGAAATCTTCGAGCGCATCCTGATGGAAAATCTAATTGCGAAGGAACCGCTTGGCCTGGTACTCGACAACCCAACCCCAAACATCAACGAGTACGCCCTGGCGCCGCCCTCCGGCCGCGATGATGACAACCCCCTGACCTACTTCGTCCCCTTCGTGACCCTGTTTGTCTTCTTTTTCATCATCACCACCACCAGCGGATTCATGCTCACGAGTGTGACGCGTGAAAAAGAGAACCGCACAGCCGAAACTCTGCTCGTCAGCCTGCGTCCCCGCGAACTGATGCTCGGCAAGGTGATCGGGCTGGGGTGCATCGCCCTGCTGCAAATGAGCATCTGGCTGGGTGGAGGTCTCTTGGCGCTGGATCGCAGCAACCAATTCATCCAGGGCGCGCAAGATTACACCCTGCCGCCCGGATTCGTGGTATGGGCGCTGTTATTCTTCATTTTTGGGTATTTCCTGTACGCTGCGATCTTGGGGTCGATTGGAGTGATGGTTCCCAATGCCCGGGAGGGCGGCCAATTCACCTTTGTGGCCATCCTACCTCTGATGATACCTCTGTGGTTTAATGTAGCCTTCACTGAGTCCCCCGATGGCCCTGTAGCCACGTTCCTCAGCCTGTTCCCCTTGACCGCTCCATCGGCTATGATGACGCGCCTGGCGGCCAGCAATGTGCCAACCTGGCAGATATTGGTCAGCCTGCTGGGGTTAGCGCTCACTGCCTACCTCTTCGTTTTGCTGTCCTCGAAACTATTCCGCGCTGACAACCTGCTCTCTAGCGACAGTTTTAGCTGGAAACGCCTCACCAAAGAACTGCGGCGGGTCAGGTCTTCTTATCAATGAAACATTTGCCACAGAGGCACAAAGGAACACAAAGGGTTTTCAAGGTTTTTCCTTCGTGTTCCTTTGAGTCCTTTATGGTGAGTAATTCCTTTTGGTTCTGGCTTGTCCCCGTGCATTTCGGGGGCTTGTCCGGGATAGAAGGAAAAATCTGTGTAAATCAGTGTAATCCGTGGTTAAAATTGGTTCTGGCCTATCCAGGTTAGGAGAAACACGATGAAAAATAATCCAGCAATCCAAGTCCAAAACATGCACAAAGATTTTGGTGAAGTATACGCTGTTAAGGGCGTTACCTTCGATGTGCAACAGGGAGAGATATTCAGTCTGCTTGGCCCCAATGGAGCAGGAAAAACTACTATCATTTCTATGATTAGTGGGCTGCTCGAACCCACCCAGGGCGATGCCATTATTATGGGACATTCCATCAGCGCTGAACCGCAAGCGGCGAAAGCTGCCATCGGCGTCGTTCCGCAAGAGATCGCACTTTACGAAGACCTTTCGGCCCGCGAAAATCTGGCATTTTGGGGGAAGATGTACGGCATTCGCGGGGATGCCCTCAAGAAACGGGTGGATGAAATTCTCGAGATCGTGGGATTGACCGATCGCCAAAAGGGACGGGTGGAGAAGTATTCCGGTGGGATGAAACGCCGTCTGAATATCGGCATCGCTTTGCTGCACAAGCCGGATGTGGTCATTATGGATGAACCGACCGTGGGTATCGACCCCCAAACCCGCCGCCGGATTTTGGACTCCGTTTTGGCTTTGAGAGATCAAGGCATGACCATGCTGTACACCACCCATTACATGGAAGAGGCCCAGGAGCTATCCGACCGCATCGCCATCATGGATCAGGGTGAAATCATTGCCCACGGCACTCACAACGAGTTAGTCAAAATCGTCGGGGAGTTAGACCGCATAGAGCTGACCATCAATACCGGATCGGAACAGGTTCTGGAGGCATGGCAAGCCGCGCCAGGCGTCCAAAATGTCACCGCCGAAGATGGGCATCTCACTTTGCTGGTGGATGACTCCAATATGGTCTTGCCATTATTGTTCGAATCGGCATCTAAGGTTGGGACTCGGATCACATCAGTGGAAATTCAAGAACCTGATCTGGAGACGGTGTTCCTGCACCTGACTGGGCGGGCGCTGAGAGATTGACAGAGGACAGAGGGCAGAGGGTAGAGGGCAGAGGGCAGAGGGTAGAGGACAGAGGACAGAGGACAGAGGGCAGAGGGCAGAGGGTAGATGACGGGGGGCCGTCACCGATCCCCCGTCGTCGATCCCCCGTCCCCAGTCCCTAGTCCCCAGTCATCGCTCCCCCGCCATCCGTCGCACGGAGATAAACCATGAAAATTCTCGCCATCGCGCTCAAAGACATGACCCAATCATTCCGCAGCATGTTCGCTATCATATTCATGTTTGTGGTGCCGATCTTGATGACAGGCATGTTCTACATCATGTTTGGCGGATCGGGTGATAATGGCGAAGGTTTTGTTTTGCCAACCACAAAAGTGATTCTCGTCAATCAGGATCAGGGTTCTTTTGGCGACGCTTTCGCCGCAAGCATGGCGAGCACGTCCGAAGACATTGCCCAAAACCCGGAAGACGCAAACATCACGTCAATAGGTGATCTGATCACGGAACTCCTTCAATCTGATGAATTAGCCGAGATTATGGATGTGTCGGTCGTTGAAGATGAGGATCAAGCCCGGGAAGCAGTGGACAACCAGGAAGCCGGGGTGGCCGTCATCATCCCAGAGAATATCACAGATGCCTACATGGCCCCTGGTGGCCGCGCGGTTATCGAGATATATCAAGACCCCACGTTGAGTATTGGCCCCGCCATCGTCAAGGGAATCATCAGCCAATTCCTGGATAATTTCTCAGGGTCGAAAATCGCCCTGGGGGTGACGATCGAACAACTCTATAAAGCAGGTGTCCCGGTTGATGATGGGCAAGTTCAGGCCTTGATTGCTCAGTATATTCAAATGGCTCAACCGGGCAACGCTGAGCAATCCGATGGACTTAGCCCCTGGCTAGATATCCGCGCTCCTGAGAGCAAAGACACTTCATCTGCTCAATCTATGGGATTCATTGCCATGATTATGACCGGGATGACGGTGTTCTATGTTTTCTTCACCGGCGTCAGCGCAGCCCAATCCATCTTAAGAGAAGAAGTGAAGGGCACACTGCCTCGATTGTTCACCACTCCGACACCTGCAACGACGATTATGAGCGGCAAATTCTTGTCTGTGGCTCTGACCATCAGCGTGCAACTTGCGGTTCTGTTGATATTTGGCTATTTCGTCTTTCATATTGAATGGGGTAATCTCACATCGGTTATCCTGATGAGTGTTGCGATCACTATCTCGGCATCTGCTTTTGGAATTTTCCTGATCTCGTGGCTGAAGACCGAACGGCAAGCCGGCTTTGTTATCGGAGGCCTGGTGACGATTATGGGAATGGCAGGCATGATGCCAACCTTCGTTATGGGTATGCCAAATCCCCCACCTTTCGTAACAACCATCTCCCATTTTGTACCGCAGGGTTGGGCCATTGAGGGATTGCATAGAACGATGCTGGGCGGAGGCCTGTCTGACACTTACCTGAATGTGGTTGTTCTGCTTATCTGGGGTGCGGTTTTCTTTGCAATCGGCATCGCCCGGTTTCGCAAACGCTATGTTTAGGAATGAGAATTAAATAGCTTACCCGTCTGTGAGTTCGGAGATTGGAGATTAGGAGATTGGAGATTACAGGCTATAATCTCCAATCTCCAATCTCCAATCTCCAATCTCCAATCTCTAATCTCTTTCACATCAGGTATTCTTTTAATTCTCATTCCTTAGTTTACTTGAGAGAATATTATGCACATCATAGATTTAGCACTCAAAGATCTACTTCAAATTTTCCGCGATTGGAAAGCAGCATTCTTCCTGTTTGTCATGCCAATTCTCTTTACCATTGTGTTTGGTTATGCCTTTGGAGGCCTGGGTGGAGGAGATGAAGAAACCGACCCGCGGATTCCAGTTGGTTTTTCTGATCAAGACAACGGGCAGCTTAGCCAGGTGCTTTTCGACTTGCTGGATGCGTCCGATGCGATTCGCCCGGTGACTTTCGATGAAGAGATCACCATCCACGATTTGGATAAGATGGTTGATGAAGATGAAATCGCAGCGGTGGTGATTGTCCCTGCGAAGTACAGCGATGCCCTTCTCGGTGGGGAAACCATCAAACTGACCACGATCTTGAAATCGGATACTGCTGCCGGCACTACCGCACAGAACGGTATCGAGACGGCTGTCAATCGTCTGGTCAACTCGGTTGATGCAGCCAACTTCAGCACACAGGTCTATGCGCAACAGAATCCCTTTGTTGATGAAACTGCTCGTCAAGAATTCTTCGATGGAGCAATAAACCAGGCTGTAGCTGCCTGGGACAACCCGCCTCTTATGTTAGTGACATCTCAGACAGGATCGGATGAGGCTGCAAAAGGAGAGCCTGTAAATGCCTTTGCCCATTCATCGGCTGGGATGATGGTGCAGTTCGCGATCACTGGCCTGATAGGGGCTGCCGAAGTGCTGGTTTTGGAGCGGAAATCCGGTTCGTTGCAGCGTCTGCTCACCACAGCCATCAGCCGCACCGAGATACTCATCGGTCACTTTCTGGCCATGTTCACGATGATCTTCATCCAGTTTGCTATCTTGATTGTTTTCGCACAGGCTTTTCTCCAGGTTGAGTATTTCAATGCTCCGCTGGCAACCTTGTTGGTGACTGTAGCAGCTACGCTATTTACCGCCAGCATGGGGTTGCTCATTGGCACGCTTGCGAAAACACCCGATCAGGTGGTGATGTTTGTCCTGATCCCGATGTTCATTTTCTCTGGCCTGGGCGGAGCATGGGTTCCGCTGGAATTCACCAGCCCGGCGTTCCAAACCATTGCCCACTTCACGCCCCTGGCCTGGGCAATGGATGGCTTTGAGAATATCATCGTGCGAGGAATGGGATTGGAATCTGTATTCCTTCCTGCTGGGGTTCTGCTCGGTTTTGCCGCGGTTTGCTTTGGGTTGGCTGTGTGGAAGTTCAAGTTCGAGTAAAATCGGATCACTTCACTACCAACTGTGGATGCTCCCCTATCAGATACAGAATACGCGTAGTTGCTCAAAATGTTAGTGGTGCATTGCATCCCCAAGGATGCGTACCCACCAACAAAAACGAATGGTAAATGGTGAATTATAAATGGTAAATGATTGTTGCGCTGTATGTACCTCATTTACAATTTACCATTCACCATTTACCATTTCATTCCCCCTGCATAATTCTAATGACGCACTTTGGGGGGCAAAAAAGCAATTATGGGAATAACTTGAATAATCCGAACTGCAATGCACTTTTCAAGTGCATTGCAGTTCTATCGCCGCTTGACCACCAAGATTTTGAGCAATTACGAATTCGCCGTCAGTTGACCACCAATGTCGTTGAGTTATGGATTGGTATCTGTCGGATCACGGATTCGACAGGAGCAAAAGGGGAATACGCTCTCTCGTCCTGGCCTTGAGGCAGAGAGACACAAAAACAAAAGTATCTCCCCCAAAATTGGGGGCCGGGGGGTAAGTCATCTTAATACTCATATTCATCATACGCCAT